>CACXGG010000231.1 GCA_902767145.1 Oscillospiraceae bacterium
ATATTCAACATAAGTGACCTCTTCAGGCTCGAAGATGTCATCACTGACATTGATACTTACATAGCGCTCAATAAGATCCTCGTCAGGCTCTGACTCGTCACCTGTTTCTGCATCAGCATCAACCTCAGCTTCAGTCTCGGAAGGAAGATCAGGATCAGTATCATCAGCTTCAGCTGAAGTCTCTTCGGACTCAGATACGTCAGCATCGGACTGCTCTTCAGTATCCTGATCCTCAGATGTAACTTCTTCAGTGACAGTTCCGGAATCTTCAGAAGGCTCTGTCTCTTCCTGCTCTTCTGTCTCTTCAGGGACAGATCCCTCGATAACAGTTTCAGGCACGGATCCTTCATTCTCATCAGCATAGACAAAAACGCCGGACGAGAAAAGCATGGTAAGGACGATCACCCAGGAAACAAGTTTTTTCATGTCATCTACCTCTCAATGTAAATTGATATTCCCTCAATTCGGCATTATATCAAATCTTTTCGGGAATGCAAATGCGCCACCCATGAAGGGTGGCGCATAGATTCACGGATCAGTACAGATACCGGATGAATCAAAGTGATATGTCTTTCCGTCTATCGTAACAGAAGTATTGGCAAGCATATATCCTTTGGATCCGAAATAATACCAGGAGCCCTTATACTTGAGCCAGCCGTATCTCATATCTCCGTCGGCATTGAAGTAATACCACTTACCTGATACCTGCCTCCATCCGACAGACATCCTGCCCGATGCTTCGAACCAGTACCACTTATCGTTTATATTCTTCCATCCGGTAAACATGACACCTTTATCATCAAAATAGTACCACTTGCCTGAGACCTGCTGCCACTTTGTGGTCATATAGCCGTTGGTCTTGAAGAAGTACCACTTACCGTCGATCTTCTTCCAGCCCTTTACATAAGTGCCGTCAGCATTTCTGTACCAGAAGCCCTTTGTATCCTTCTGCCAGCCTCCGCCAAGGTGGATCATGATACTTGTACTCATCTCACCGGTCCTTCTCTTTCCGTTGCCGTCGGTACCGTAGGGCTGGATCTTAAAGTAGTACGTTTTATCCGGATCAAGCTGATAAGAAACTCCGGTAGATGTGAGCGTAGTATTCAGATGGTAGGATTCTTCTCCGTTCTTGGATATATAGATATCGTATCCTTCAATATTGGAACCGGTAACTTTACCCCAGCTGATCCTCACCTTATTGTCATCAAGATACTGAACATTTATCGTTCCCATCTGATCAAGGACAAAGTCGGGGTCAAGACCATAGTCAAGTTCAGAGAAGTCGTACAGATCATAGTATTCGCTGTAGTCTTCATCAAGGATATGGGACTGCTCGAACTCGGTCTTACCCTTAAGGAAGTACCTGTACGCTGAATGATCCTTTCCTGCATCCCAGGTGGAGTCGAGATAATATGCCTTACCGTCAAGTATTACCAGATTCCATGCATGAAAGCCCCTGCTGGTCTGTCCGTCACAATAGCGGACATTGACACCTGCCTGGGCAGCCATCCTGTAGAAGAGCTGGGCATAACCGCCACATACTGCAGTCTTATTGATAAGAGCTGCATAGGCAGTATATTTGAGCTTATAAGTCTCATCATCAAGATGGGTATAATCGTAGGTTATATTGTCACAGATATAATCGAAGATGGCACATACCTTCTCATAATCCGACTTACCGTCGAGGTCGAGATCAGAAAGGACATTATCGATCTCTGCTGCCAGGGCATTCTCCTGCTCAAGGGTCGTCTTATATGTAGGCTTAAGGGTAACTTCATATCTGCCATCCATCTGAACATAGGACCAATCTCTTTTGATAAAGATCAGGATATTGTAATCGCCTTCGTCAGGAGCTCCGGTAAATCTGGTGATCTCATAACTTGCATCTGTGAAAAGAGTCTTTTTGACCTGGTTTGCGGCATCTACACTGAAGATGATCTCAGCATCCCTGTTCTTTATACACTGTCTGATATAATCCCCTGCCTCTTCCATGGTGGAGAAAGCATTATTACTGGGAAGGACCTCAGACTCATCAACATATTCAACAGTGATATCCTCAGCGACAGGATAACCATCTTCGAAGTCTTCTGTAAAGGAAAAGACCTCCAGAAGATCCTCATCCTCTGTTACGGGTTCATCTTCATCCTCACAGAGCTCAAAAGCTTCCTCCAGCTCTTCGGCGATTACCTCTTCATAGTCGATATCTTCATAAGTAATCTCTTCAGGATCTTCCTCATCGATGATCTCAACTTCTTCGATCTCTACCTCCGGATCCTGCTCTTCTGCCTCATCAGCGAAAACAAGAAATCCGGAATTAAGGACAGTTCCCAGAACGATCAGTAACGATATAAGTTTCTTTTTCATATATTTATCCATCCCTTCAGGACTCTATAATAAAAAATATCTGATAATTTGTAAATAAAGACATAAGTGATGGTCTCAAATTACCATCAACCTCTCCCTATAGGGAGACTTTCCGGGAGATATTAGCCGTTTTGAGTCGAAAACTGCACTTAATTGCCATCAACCTCTCCCTATAGGGAGACTTCCCGGGAGAT
>CACXGG010000232.1 GCA_902767145.1 Oscillospiraceae bacterium
CTGTCTTCTCACCGATGAGGATATTGTGCTTTCTTCTCACGTGCTTGATGATAGCTTCATCGAACTTGTCACCTGCAACCTTAAGTGATGCATCAACAACAGGTTCGCAGAGTGAGATAACTGAGATATCTGTTGTACCGCCTCCGATATCAACAACCATTGAACCGCATGCCTTTGTAATATCAATACCTGCACCGATAGCTGCTGCGATAGGCTCTCTGATAAGGAATACATCCTTTGCACCTGCATGGCGGCATGCATTCTCGACTGCCTGCTGCTCAACGGGTGTGATAACAGAGGGAACACATACGACGATGGTGGGCTTAAAGTATGTAGCCCTGATACCGTTACATACTCTTCCGATGAATGCCTTGAGCATAACTTCAGTAGCTCTGAAATCGGAAATAACGCCTTCTCTTAAAGGTCTGATAGCCTCGACTACACCGGGAGTCCTGCCAAGCATAAGGCTTGCAGCTTCACCGACTGCGAGTACTTTACCTGTCTTATTATTAACTGCCACAACGGAAGGTTCTTTAAGAACTACACCCTTGCCGCGGACATAAATCAGCACACTGCTGGTACCGAGATCGATACCAATCTCCATTCCAAGTCCCATAGATATTTACCTCAAATATATAGTCAAGCACCCGAAGATGCTGTTTAGATCAAATTCAGGATTTCATAAGAAATCATCTTAATTATACAGTAATGGGATTTAAAATCAATCTTCGAACCACCCATTTAGATTGCAGATTTGTTTCAATTTGCTGATTTGCCTCATTTTTCACAAAGTGATCTTTTCGTCCGTTTCCGTTACCAGGAACTGTCAGTTTCTGATCCTGATCCTCCTCCTTTTCCGGAAAGAGAGCACACACAGGACCACATCTTTCTCCTGGATCATCATGTTCTGAGCCGGAAAAACAGCTGAAAACTGTTCTTTTTACTAATATTTATATTCGTCTATATATTTTCCGGGATACTTCAGTCTGAAGATACGCCGTCTTCCTGATAGACTAACATCTATTTTCGAGCAAAAGTAATCATTCCCGGTCCGATCACGCCTCTTCCCTGACCACCTTCTCTTTATGATAAATTTTTATCCGGGGCATATAACATATTCCTTTTCGATGTGGTACAATCCTTTTTGTCATTAATGTTATTAATTTATATGAGAGGTACATTTTATGTCTTATTCAGTCGATATAGACCGTAAGTGGCAGAAGAAGTGGGAAGAGACCGGACTTTATAAGTTCGATCCCAACAAGGATGGAAAGAAGCTCTATTGTCTTGAGATGTTCTCCTATCCTTCCGGTGCTAACCTTCACCTTGGTCACTGGTACAACTACTCCCTTACAGACTCCTGGTCACGTATGAAGAGGATGCAGGGATTTAACGTATTCCATCCCATGGGATTTGATGCATTCGGTCTCCCTGCTGAGAACTATGCCATCAAGACAGGTATCCACCCCAAGGATTCCACACTTAAGAATATCGCCACCATGGAGAAGCAGCTCCGCGAGATGGGTGCAACTTTCGACTGGGACTACGAGCTTGCAACATGCATGCCCGAGTACTACAAGTGGAACCAGTGGCTCTTCACCAAGTTCTACGAGAAGGGTCTCGCATACAGAAAGAACGCACCTGTTAACTGGTGTGATAAGTGTAAGACTGTTCTTGCCAACGAGCAGGTCATCGACGGCAGATGCGAAAGATGCGACAGCGAAGTTGTAAAGAAGAACATGACACAGTGGTTCTTCAAGATCACTGACTATGCACAGGAGCTCCTTGACTGTCTTCCTGATCTCGACTGGCCCGAGAAGACAAAGAAGATCCAGACAAACTGGATCGGAAGATCAGAAGGATCCCAGGTAGCCTTCACTGTCGAAAAGGACGGAGAGATCTTAAAGGATGAGAACGGCGATCCCCTCAAGCTGGAAGTATTCACCACCAGAGCAGATACCTTCATGGGTGTTACATATGTCGTAGTCGCTCCCGAATCAGAGATCTGCAGCAGGCTCACCACTGATGAGTGCAGAGCCCAGGTCGAAGACTACAAGGTATTCACATCCAAGGCTTCCGACATCGACCGTATGTCCACCACAAGAGAGAAGACAGGTGTCTTCACAGGATCTTATGCCATCCATCCCCTGAACGGAAGAAAGGTACCTATCTGGACATCGGATTATGTAATCGCTGCATACGGTACGGGTGTCGTAATGGCAGTTCCCGCACACGATGAGAGAGACTTTGAATTCGCTACAAAGTTCGGCCTTGATATCATCAGAGTAGTCGCTTCCAAGGAAGGCGCAGAAGACGAGCTTCCCTACTGCGAGAAGAAGGGTATCCTTGTTAATTCCGATGAGTTCAACGGCATCGAAATGCACGCTGCTATAGACGCTATCGTCAACAAGCTTGCTACTATGGGCATGGGACATAAGACAGTCAACTACAGACTTCGTGACTGGCTCATCTCCAGACAGAGATACTGGGGTACACCCATCCCCATGATCCACTGTGAAAAG
>CACXGG010000233.1 GCA_902767145.1 Oscillospiraceae bacterium
CTGGAGGACTTCTGTGATGAGTTCGTCATGATCGATGAGCACCATCTCATCAGTTCCGGTAAGGTACTGGAGAAGACCATGGATCTTGCCAAGTACCAGCTGGCATTTAAGGAAGTCCCTTCGGAGGATATGTTCAGTGCTCTTTCCATCAAGTCAATTAAGATAACAGGAAGAGTTGCCACAGTAGTCTGCGAAGGCGAAACAGGTGACATCGAAGAGAAGCTCAATGCCCTTGAGCCCCTGATCCTGGATAAGCTGGATGTTAACTTCGAGGAGGCTTTCATCGGAGATATCGACAAGAAGCTGAGAGGAGGTGAGTCCTGATGGATCTTGTAAAAAGATATTCTGTCTACCACTTTAAAAAGACCCTTATCAGGTTTGCAGTCATACTCCTTTACTGCCTTGTTGTAGTAAACTTCGGGATCCACGAGAGCTTTGATTCCTGGGACGGAGAAACACACCATTACTTCTCCCTTGGCTGCTACGGAGTGAGCATGCTCTTCATGTGCTTTGTAGTAGCTGTAATGGAGTTCGCTGAATTTAAGAACAGAAGGAACCTGGACAGCTGGTTCTCCTTCCCTCTGGACAGATGGAAGATCGCCCTGATCCACTACATTAACGGAGCCGTAGAGATCATTGTGGCACATACCCTTTCATTTATCCTGGGATACAGCAAGCTCCTTCCCTTTGTTAAGGAGTGCGATCTGGACATGAGAGGCATGTTCCCCATGTTCTTCCTGATCCTTATCATGGGTCTTTGCTACTATGGATTCCTGTTGTTCCCCTTCATCGTTGCGAACAACACCTTTGATGGAATTTTCTTCGCTGTCCTTTACAGCCTGGTCCCTTCAGTTATCATCTCCATCCTTACCGCAGCATTTGGTATCCGCAATTTGTCTGAATATTCTGTCGGATTAGGTTACGGTCTTATCGACGAGGCGGATAGATGTCAGAGCAACCTTACCAGGAATATGTCTAACTGGGGTGACGTAAGATACAAGCCGCTTGAAGGCGGAGATATCGCTTCCATCATTATCTGGTGCGTCATCGGCGCTACTGTTTTCGCAGCAGCAGTCTATATGTTTAACAACCTGAAGACTGAGAAGGTGGGAGGCCCCTCCGACAGCATATTCGGATACAGGACCCTGATCCCTATCCTCATGTTCTCTCTCGTCCTTCTCTGGGGCGGAACTGTTGGATTCGGTATCATCTACGGTATCGCTACATTCCTTCTCTACGTGGTACTCAGAAGGGGTGTTAAGCTTAAGCTTCCTGATATCATCATAATCGTAATTGTAACCATATTGGCTAATATCCCTGTAAACTATGTTTACGAATTCGCAAATCTTATAGGGAGGAACACATGGGACGTTTAACAAACAAAACAGTATTGGTAACAGGTGCCGGCAGAGGTATTGGAAGACTTATGGCATTAAAGCTCATCGAGCTTGATGCGGACCTTATCCTCGTAAGCAGGGATCCCTCCCACACAAAGGACATCGAGGAAAAGGCAAAGGAAAAGGGCCTGAAAGCCGTAAGCCTGGGATGCGAACTTAGCGAAAAGGAAAGCGTTGAAAGACTCATCGCGGAACTTGATAAGTACGACATCGATATCGTATTTAATAACGCCGGTATCCAGGTCACCTACAGAAGTGAAGTGTTCGACACACCCTGGGAGGACTACGAGAAGTCTTTCAGGGTAAATACGATAGCTCCCATGATGATCTGCTATTCCCTCTTCCCCAAGATGAAGAAGAAGGGCTTTGGAAGGATCATCAACACCACATCCGGTATCGCAGGCGAGCCCCAGCAGGGACCTTACTCCGCAAGTAAGGCAGGCCTTGATAAGGTAACATCTGATCTTACCCGTCTTGTGGACGGTGAGGACATCCTTATATTCCTGACTGATCCCGGGTGGTGCAGGACTGATCTCGGAGGCCCTGCTGCCCCCAACGATCCCGCGTCTGCAGTCAACGGATGCATAGCAGGAGCTCTTGCCCAAAAGGGCAGATCCGGCATGATCATCCACTCCCAGGACTATGCTGACCTTACACTGGAGCAGACAGTGGAAAAGATCGAGCAGGCATAAACAGAAGAAAAAAGACAACAAAAAAGGATCCCGGGTGACCGGGATCCTTTCGTTTGCAGATATTATTCTGATCAAGCCTCAGGCATTACAGGAGCTTCGTCTGCAGGAGCAGCGCCGCCCTTCTTGCTCTTAAGGATAAGTACAACTGCAACAGCTGCGATAACAACAACTACAGCAGCGATGATGCCGATGATAAGGCCTACGTTTACAAGTGAGAACTCGCACTCGATAACGCCGTCCTCAACCTCATAGAAGTCCCATGTAAGTGTCTTTCCGTCCTTGGATACGTCAGTAGCATTGTCGACCTTAGCTCCGTTGGGGAGTGTAAGCTCGAATGTCATATAACCGTCGTATTCCTTGATGGTATCCTCTGAAAGTCCCTCATCTGATGTATCGCCGAGATTGTCGTTGATATCCCACTCGAGTACCCATGTGGAACCCTTCTTCTCAAGGGAGAAATCGTCAAATCCAAGATCAGTGTCCTGAAGTACATCCTCGAGTTCGTCGAGCTTGATGTCTGTCTTTGTGAGGGTAACGCCGACATAATTGTCTTCCTTATAATCCTCGACTTCCCAGCCTTCTTCCTCGAGTTCCTCGTACTCGTTCTCCTCTTCTTCCTCTTCTTCCTCGAGCTCCTCTTCTTCATCTGTACTCAGATCACCTGTATCTGCGTTATAGACAGCGTAAACGATCTCGATGTCACATGTGCCGTTCTTCTTTACACCCATTGTTGTGCTGTAACGAACACATCCTGTCATGCTGAAAACAAGAGCAAGGATGACAGCAAGGGAAAGAAGCTTTCTTGATGTTGTCTTTCTCATTTCATTTGTCCTTTCTCCGATAACACACCGGGTTGAAGTTTGAACTTCATCTGAACAATATTACAGTAAAACACCTTATTTCTCAAGATTTATTAAATTTTCACAGTTTTCGGGCGGGATTTTCTACCCCTGTAAAATAACCCGCTATGGTAAAATATTTAGCATGAAATACAGCTAAGGAGGACAGCAAAAAATGGCAGAAGTTCGCCCTGAATCCATGCAGAGGATAACCACTCCCGAACTGGCAAGAGCGTATATCGATGAGAGGATCGAAGAGCTCAGAGCACAGGTAGGCGACAAGAAGGTTCTTCTCGCACTTTCCGGAGGAGTAGATTCCTCTGTAGTAGCAGCTATGCTCATCAAAGCTATCGGACAGCAGCTCGTCTGTGTCCATGTTAACCACGGTCTTCTCCGTAAGGGAGAGCCTGAGCAGGTCATAAAGGTCTTCAGGGATGAGTTAAACGCAAACCTCATCTATGTAGACGCTACAGACAGATTCCTGGATAAGCTTGCAGGCGTAACAGATCCCGAGCAGAAGAGAATGATCATCGGTGGAGAGTTCATCGAGGTCTTTGCCGAAGAGGCAAGGAAGCTGGACGGTATCGAGTTCCTGGCACAGGGCACCATCTGGCCTGACATCCTGGAGAGTGAAGCCGGCATCAAGGCACACCACAATGCAGGCGGTCTTCCTGAAGATATGCAGTTCGAACTTGTCGAGCCTGTACGTATCCTCTTCAAGGACGAAGTAAGAGTAGTAGGTAAGGAACTCGGCCTTCCCGACAATATGGTATTCCGTCAGCCCTTCCCGGGTCCCGGACTCGGCGTAAGATGTCCCGGTGCTATCACAAGAGACCGTCTCGAGGCAGTAAGGGAATCCGATGCTATCCTCAGAGAAGAGTTCGCAAAGAACGGCCTGGAAGGAAAGGTATGGCAGTACTTCACAGTAGTACCTGACTTCAAGTCCACCGGCGTCAAGAACGGCAAGAGGACTTTCGACTGGCCCTGCATCATCCGTGCCATCAACACGACAGATGTTATGGAAGTAACGGTAGAGCACCTGAGCGATGAACTCATCGACCATCTGGTAGACAGGATCATCTCCGAGGTCCCCGGCATCAACAGAGTCCTCTTCGACTACACACCCAAGCCCCCGGCCACGGTCGAGTACGAATAATGTAAAAACCTGGATAGTATAATTACCTTGTCTGAGGGAGAGATTCCTTAGTGCAGATAATCAGCAGGATAGAGGATCGGACTAAATTGCGATTTTCGTGATTTAGTCCGATTTTTCTCGGGCAGAAACCGCACTTTTCAGAATAAAACATACTTGCCTACTAGGCTGATAGGTTATACTATGTCTGAAACCATTCTTTTCAGGGGGATAAGACATGACCTTACAGCAGCTTATGTATGCGATAATGGCGGCGGACGAAAAATCCATCAATAAGACAGCTCAGAAATACTATGTTTCCCAGCCTGCCATATCAGATGCGATAAAGGATCTGGAGGAGGAGATCGGAATAAAGATCTTTGAGCGTACCAACAGGGGAGTCAGCACTACAGCAGAGGGAGCTGATTTCATCGTATATGCCAGGCAGGTGATCGCCCAGTATGACCTTCTGAAGGAAAGGTATATAGATAAGGGTAATAAGACCAAGTTCGGTGTCTCGACACAGCATTATACCTTTGCGGTCAAATCCTTTATGGAACTGATCTCAAAGTACGGAACAGACGGATATGATTATTCTGTCTATGAGGGAAAGACATCCGAAGTTATAAATGATGTGAGGAACTTCCGTTCTGAGATCGGAGTTATCCATCTGGATGATTATAACCGTAATTTTATCCTTAAGTACCTGAAGCATAACAATCTTGAAAGTCATAAGCTCTTTGACTGTAAGGTCTTTGTATATCTGTCGGCAAATCATCCCCTGGCAAGAGCCAGGAAAGTGACTGAGTCCGATCTGGAGCCATATCCCTGCTTAACTTTTAATCAGGGGGAGGAAGATCCTATCTATCTGGCGGAAGAACCCATAAGTATGTTTGAAAAAAGAAAGAACATAAGAGTCAGCGACCGCGGGACCATGCTCAACATGATGGTCGGCATCAACGGTTATACTCTCTGTTCCGGCATTATATGTGAAGAGCTCAACGGAAACGGGTATGTGGCGATCCCATATGAGAGCAGGGAAAAGACATCCATAGTCTATGTTGTCCGGGAGGGCAGTACATTAAGTGAGCTGGGGCGGGAATATATCGAATATCTGAAGTCTTACGGCTTATAAGCGCAACTTATAACTGACTATTGTTTTTACGTATTATCACTTTGACTGTCAAAGGTTTATCATTCTTTTCATGCAACACCTAGCAAACACGTAGGTTGACAGGAGTTGCGGAAGGAGATAACCAGATGTCAAAGATAAGCATTAAGGAACCAAGCGTTGTTATCCGCGAGAAAAGACTCGGAACGATCAACGCATTTACCGGTACCGCATCGCAGATCGTTGAGAAGTCTGCCAAAGGCGAACTTAAGGACTGCAAGAGAAAATTCTCACAGTGCCTCGGATGCAATCAGCAGCAGGCTTTCTGCCAGCTGGCAATGATCCAGGATGCAGTGGTCATCAACCATGCGCCTATCGGATGCGCAGGAGAGTTCGCAGATTTTAATTTCACATACAGGGTAGAGCAGGCAAGAAGAGATCTTCCCTCACAGCTCGGAAGATATTTCTGCACAAATCTTCTCGAAAAGGACACAGTCTTCGGTGCGGCAAAAAAGCTCGAGGAGACGATCAGACTCGCTTATGACAGAGTCCATCCCAATGCGATCTTCGTAACCACATCCTGTGCCTCAGGTATCATCGGAGAAGATATAGAGGCAGTAGTCGATGCAGCGTCGGAGGAGCTCGGCATCCCCGTAGTTACATGTAACTGCGAAGGATTCAGATCCAAGATCTGGACGACAGGATTTGATGCGGCATACCATACAGTCTTAAGAGGTATAGTAAAGCCCGCACAGAAGAAGACGAACAAGGTAAATATCATAAACTTCTGGGGCAGCCACGTATTTGATGATGTGATCAGAAGGTTTGGCTACGAGCCCCAGTATGTGGTTCCTTTCTCTACAGTAGAGGAACTGTCTCATGTGAGTGAGGCAGCAGCATCTATCCATATCTGCCCTTCACTGTCCACATATATGGGCGCAGGATTAAACCAGCTCCACGGAGTTCCCGAAGTCCTTGTCCCCCCGGCCTATGGTGTTGCCGGAACAGACAGATGGCTCCGTGCCTTCGGTAAGCTCGTTGGCAAGGAGGAACTGGCCGAGGAGATCATTAAGGAGGGTCATGAGAAATACCTTCCCGAGATAGAGAAGCTCAAGGAGAGATTCAAGGGCAAGAAGGCATATGTAACAGCAGGTGCTGCCCACGGACAGGCTCTTATAACACTTCTTGGAGAGCTTGGAATGGATGTTGTGGGTGCTGCCGTATTCCACCATGATCCTGTCTATGACAGCGGTGACGACAAGCTGGATATCCTGGGACAGGCAGTAAAGAACTACGGTGATGTCCCTGATTACCGCGTATGTAATAAGCAGGCCTGCGAGCTCGTAAATGCCCTCAACCGCATAAAGCCCGATCTCATCCTTGCAAGACACGGCGGAATGACATTGTGGGGCGCCAAGTTCGGCATACCTTCACTTCTCATTGGTGATGAGCAGTTCGGTATCGGATACAAGGGAGCACTCAACTACGCCAGAAGGATAGATGATGCCCTCGATTCCATAGAGTTTATCAAGAATTACTCCAAGCATGCTTCAAATCCTTACACCTCATGGTGGTTTGAACAGGATCCCGGATATTTCCAGGGAGATGGTTCCGGAAGAGGATGCAGTGCAGGAAAAGGAGGATTCTGATATGTCAGGTGCTATTGAACAACCGAGATTTACATGTGCTCTTGGGTCATGCCAGAGCGTTGTAGCAATAAAAAGAGGAGTTCCGATCCTTCACTCAGGTCCCGGATGCGGAGTCCAGATCTCACGGATCATTGGTCAGGGTGAGGGATATGCAGGCGGTTCCACGATGCCTTGTACAAACGCCGAAGAGGCAGATGTTGTTTTCGGTGGCGAAAAGAAGTTAAGGGACGTTGTGGAGAATTCCTTCAAGGTCATCGACGGAGATCTGTATGTGGTCATCACCGGATGTACAGCAGCCATTACAGGCGACGATGTCGCATCAGTGGTAGGCGCATTCCAGGAGGACGACAAGCCCGTCGTATATGTAGAGGAGGGCGGTTTCAAGTCCAATAACTACGTAAGCCACAGCAGGCTCGTCAAGGCCATCATCGACCAGTATGTGGATAAGTTCAGCGAAGACCGCGAAGTGATCCCGGGACTCGTGAATGTATTTGCGAATATCCCCTATCAGGATCCCTTCTGGAACGGAAACCTCGAGCAGCTCAAGAAGATCCTCACAGGTATCGGCCTTAAGGTCAACATCCTCTTCGGAAATGAATCGGAGGGTGTCTCTGAATGGAAGACGATCCCCCAGGCCGAGTTCAATATCTTTGTCGGTTCATGGGCCGGCCTTGATATCGTGAAACACCTCAAGAGGAAGTACGGTACACCGTATCTTCACTTCCCCTACACCCCCATCGGCGCCAAGGAGACTTCAAAGTTCTTAAGAGAGGTCGGAAAGTTCGGAAACCTCGATGAGAAAAAAGTTGAGGGATATATCGACCGCGAGGAGAAGAAGTTCTACTCCCATATCGATAAGATGGCAAGCTTCATGCTTGAGTTCAGATATGGTATTCCCAGAAGATTCTATTCACTTGCCGATGCTTCTTATTCCCTCGGCTTCTCTAAGTTCCTTCTGAACGAGCTGGGCATCATCCCGGGCATCCAGTTCATAGTCGACGATATCCCCGAGAAGTATCAGCAGGGTGTCCTCGATGAATTCTCAAGGATATCGGATCTTCAGAGGCGTGATGTGAAAGTGGTCTTCGATCCCGATGCCGGTCTTGATCAGAAAAAGCTCCTGGAGGATGCGAAGGATTATGAGGACAAGAGGATCCTTATCCTTGGCAGCTCATGGGACAAGCATATCGCAGACGAGCTTCACGCAGACCTTCTGATCGTGTCAGTCCCCGTCCAGCACAGGCTGGTGATGAACTGCGGATATGTCGGATATGAGGGCGGCCTGAGAGCCATAGAGGACATCTACGACAGAGTCCTCGCAACATACAGATAAAAAGGAAGTGGAAAAGAAATGAGACAGATCGCTATATACGGAAAAGGTGGTATCGGAAAGTCCACCACTACACAGAACCTTACAGCCGGCCTTGCCGAGCTTGGAAAGAAGATCATGGTGGTCGGATGCGACCCCAAGGCAGATTCCACCAGACTTCTCCTCAATGGACTTGCCCAGAGGACAGTTCTCGATACTCTCCGCGAAGAGGGTGAGGTTGACGACCTCGATCAGATCGAGAAGACGGGATTTGGTGGTATCAGATGTGTTGAGTCAGGCGGACCTGAACCCGGTGTCGGATGTGCAGGCCGAGGCATCATCACATCCATCGGAATGCTCGAGGATCTCGGAGCATATACAGATGATCTCGACTATGTTTTCTACGACGTCTTGGGTGACGTTGTGTGCGGCGGATTC
>CACXGG010000234.1 GCA_902767145.1 Oscillospiraceae bacterium
GATGGCGTAGTCGTTCAGATGGCTCTCGACAGCATGGATCTCATCGTTGAGCATGAGACGGTGGATCAGCATAGTACCGATCTGACCGAAGAGGATAGGTGATACGTCCTTGGGGTTCTGGGTCGTAAGGTAAAGGAAGATACCCTTCTTACGTCCTTCTCTTGCAAGGAGTGTGAGACCGCCGTGATATTCCTTCTCGGAGTATCTGGACTTGGCATATCTGTGGACCTCATCGATGAAGAATACGAAGGGGCAGATGTTATCCCTTGCCATAACGAATGTACTTACGAGGTCGACTACCATTCCGCCGACACCTTCGGAGGCACCGAGGGTGGAGGTATCGATATAAAGACTTGCTTCGGGAAGATGTACGAACTCCTCGATAACGTCCAGGAGGTTATACATCTCGGGATCGTTGGAGAAGAACTTCAGGAACCTGGTATTGGTCATCTGATACTGGATCTTCTGGATAAGGGAAGCATTGGAGTTAGCCTTCAGTGAATCGTAACGGTACTTGAAGTTGTAGTTGTTATCCATATCAGGCTCACATACTGACTCAGCCTGGATCTGCTCGGGAAGCAGCTCGATGTTGAAGTCCGTATCGTCCTTGGAAACGGATGCCAGGTTCTCCTGGATCTCGTTGATGTCCTCGCCGACCTTGGGATAGGAGGTATCCTTGCCCATCTTCTTCATGTAGCGGAGGGAAGTGATAGCCTCGGAAAGGACTGCGCCCTGGCTGCTGTTCTCTGTCTCGAAAAGCTTCTCCCACTGCTCCATGGTGATCTTACCGGGAGAGATGGTGGTGTCTACACCAAGGGAGAGCTTTGTGATCTCGTCGTTGGAGAATGCGTTCCTGTACTCGCCTGTAGGGTCGATGATAAGTGCCTTCCTCTTTGTGGAAACTACCTTGTCGAGAATGGCAAGAGCTGTTGTGGACTTACCGCTGTTGGTAGCACCGATGCACATAAGGTGACGGTTGAAGAGGGTACTGGGCTTAAGTACAACATCAGCCTGTGATCTGTTCAGATATGTAGCAAACGGGGGGAGAGCTTCTTCATTCTCACCTGAGAACTCAAGTGACTGAAGGAACAGTTTGTATACCTTATCTGTTGCGAGATATACCTTATCGGTAATACCCAAAGTCTTAAAGCCTGCCAGTTCGAACTTGTTGGATTCAGGAGTCATGAGTGCGATGGTATCGATACAGATCTCCTGGTAATCACTTACCTTTCCGTCACTGGACATCTCAAAGAGACTCTTTCTGGATGCCTTGTTTTCGAATACTTCTCCAAGGAATACTCCTACTGTGGAGTCGATGAGAACGAAATAGTTGTTGGTGTTGGGAAGAAAAGATTTCTTGAACTTACTCCTGTCCATCATGATGGAAACATTCTCGATCTGTGCGATGGAATTACTCCTGTAGACCTGAGTAACTTTTCCCAGATAATACTCGTCGATGTTTAAGCCTTCGTAAAGTGCTTCTAATTTCATTTACAGTCCCCCCGGGTATATTTTTGTAAATCGGGCTATCGCAGAGCCCAAAGACTATTATACTCCCCTAAAAGGGGAATTTGGTAACAAATCCTTAAAAAAAAGAAGAATTTTCTTTGTACATGATAATAATATAATAAAAAGACTGAAGAAGCCTTCAGTCTTTTACTATTGGGATCTGTCAGTCCAAACGTTCCATAAAGTCCCCGATGATCTCTATACAGTCCTCTGTCCTGTCAAGGAATATCACGTGATCTCCCGGCAGGTCATATACTTCCATATTGCCTATCCGCTCGCTATACTCTATCGCCTCTTCATACTCTGAAGCTGCTATGTAGACCTTCGGGATGTCGTTGGTCACGGTATGGTGCCACACCCAGTTCTGCGGGTCTCCGGTGGCGAACTGCTGCATCTCGTAAAGTGCCTGGGTGGACCCGATGGTAAAGTTTACCAGGGCGACGGCAAGCTCCTGATCCTCGTCGGTAAGCCTGTAGAAAAGGTCCTCATAACCGGAAGGGGCGAGCCTTATAAGTCCGGTCCTGGCAGTCAGGAACATCCAGTCCAGCTCAGCAGAGATAGAGGCTTCCTGCCACCACGACAAGTCGAAGTCCTCTGCCTGGGTTTCATCATCTATGGGTATAGTGCCGTCCATGATTATCACGCCTTCGATCTCATCAGGGTAGGCGCTTTCCCAGTAAGCTGTGTAAAGGCCGCCCAGGGAGTGCGCCAGGAGTATATACGGTCCCTCTTCTCCTGAATTCCGGAGAGCTGTCCTGTAGTCTTCCACCACCTCATCGATGTCCATGTTGTCTGTAACGTCATCGCTCAGGCCGTATCCGGGCCTGTCGATAAATATGAACTCATTTTCGTCTTCGAAGGTTGATGTCAAAGGGCGCCAGCCGATGAAAGCCGAACCATCGCTCCAGCCGCTCAGGGTGACGAAGGTGTGGTCCCCGTTTTCGTTTCCTGCTTTGTACACATTGAGGGAGTGATCCCCCACGGACACGAGGTTACTGTATCCGCGCTCCTCCAAAGTCCTGCGGTCATCCTTCTCCTTGATCAGGTCGTATATGGCTACTCCCGCTACAAAGAGAAGAGCACCGACCATGACCCATCCCAAACCCTTAAGGATCATCTTTCCGGTCTTTTTCATGTTTGTTCTCCTTATCCATTTTTTGTTCGATATTAGGATTATTGCAGGACAGAGGGGGATCTGACTTTAAAATGACATTAAACAACCTTAAGGCAGGATTAAAAAGGTTTAAGGAAAACAAAAACCTCCCAAAGCCAAAGCTTCGGGAGGTTACTGGCGGAGAAGGAGGGATTCGAACCCTCGAAACCCTTTTGGGGTTTACACGATTTCCAGTCGTGCGCGCTCGACCAGGCTACGCGACTTCTCCA
>CACXGG010000235.1 GCA_902767145.1 Oscillospiraceae bacterium
CGAGAGTGCCTGGTTTAACCTGGTATCCTCCGATGAACTCAATAAGCCCTGGCTCGTTTCCTCTATCCCCACTTCCCACGCTCCCCAGCTGGAGGGCAGGTGCTTCGGATATGAGCTCCTGGTTTCGGGAAACAAAGTGATATATACGGGAGACACCAATACTTTAGAGCCTTTCACGGGGCGGCTGGATCAGGGATCCTACCTCTATACCGAGGTGTCTGCATATAAGACGGAGGTACATCTGTATTGTCATGATATAATCTCTGTTATAGAGCGGTTAACGGATAAGGGAGTCCATGTGTATCTGATGCACCTGGATGACGAGAAGGTTATCAAAGATGTTATGAAGGATACCGGCGCAAAACTGGCACCCCTGGTATCGGAAGAAAAAGGAGAAGATCAAATGGATGGATCAGGCGCAGTCTTAAACGAGATCTATGATATTGCCGACAGGCTCTATGCCGACATGTGCTCCAAGGAGACAAACGACCACGCACTTCTGTTCGGTTACCTGACGGAACTGGGAAAGACGATAGTCGGTGCAGACCGTGCAAGTTTCTGGAAGTGGGATAAGAGGAATAAGCAGCTCTGGACCACATCCGCCACAGGAGTTGATAAGATCGTCATTCCCGACACCACCGGACTTGTAGGCAAGTCCTTAAGGCTCAAGAAGGTTGTTGTCACCAACGATCCCTATAACGATCCTGATTTCAACGCTGAAGTAGATAAGAAGACAGGTTATGTGACCAAGTCCATCCTTGTCCTTCCCGTTGCTGATATAAACGGTGATTTCATCGGAGCTTTCCAGCTCATCAACAAGGACGGGGATCAGGGCTTCGACGAGAAGGAGGATGCAAGGAAGCTTTCCCTGGCAGCCCTCGTCTGCGGTATCGCCCTGGAGTCCGAGACATTCCTCGAGGAGTCCCATCACGACAAGCTCACAAAGCTCAAGAACCGTCTGGGCTTCTACTATGACTTCTCCAAGAAGTACAACAAGTATCTCACCGGAGAGACGGACAAGCCCCTCTCTATGTTCATCTGTGATATCGACAAGTTCAAGAGGGTCAACGATACATATGGCCACAATGCAGGTGACGATGTCCTTGCATTTACCGCCGGACTTATCAATTCCGCCTGCGGTGAGAACGACTGCGCATACAGATGGGGCGGTGAGGAGTTCATCATGATCATGAGGGATACCGATCTCATGGAGGCTGTGGAAAAGGCTGAGCTCGTCAGGACGACACTCATGAATTCCGATATCGATGCAGACGGCACCACCATCAGATGTACATTGAGCTTCGGCGTAAGACGCTTCGATCCCTCCATGTCCATCGAGGAGAATGTATCTGCTGCCGATGAGCATCTCTATACGGCAAAAGAGACGGGAAGAAACAAGGTAGTATATTGATATGGATCTTAAAGAGTATAAGGAATATAAGGTAAGACCTTCTGAGTTTGAGTTCAGGGATCCCACAGAGGCTGAACTTGAGGCCCTTATCAAAAAGGATAAGGTCAGAAAGTATGTAGCGATCCCCATGTTCATTATTGTGGCCGGATTTTTCGCCCTGATGTTCTTCCAGATGAGGAGTATGTTCACCAGAACACCGGACGCTTTTACCCTGGTCTTTATTGGCATCTTCGCAGTGGTCTTTATCTTCTTCTTTGTCAGTATCATAAGGATGATATTGCCTTCCCTCAACTACGAAGTCTGTGATGTGACTGTCGTCGATATCACAGGAAACAATGAGGACGGTGATAACCAGGCATCAGTCTGGTCAGAGTCCCAGCAGAAGTTTGCCTATAAGGTATCTTCATCACTTATGAGAGGAAGGATCGGACAGGAGGCTCTTCTTGTAAAGAAGGTCAGAAAACACGGCGGAGCTGTTTATGTAGTGTCTGATGCCAATGATCCTTTAAGCGTATTCAGTATGAAGAGAAACGATGAGTACTAAAGATAAGAAAACGGGACGGCTGGGAAAGATCTTAGCCGTCATATTATTTGTGCTGGTGCTGGGCTGGGTCATATCCTGGATCCCCGGGACTACAGAGCTGGAAGTCGTTCCCGATGGTGATGTTAAATGCGTCCTCATTACAGATCTTCACTCCTGCTACTACGGCAGAAATATGAGCTCTCTTATGAAGATGGTTGAAAAGGCTGATCCTGATATCATCTTCCTGTCGGGGGATATATTTGATGATAAGCTCTCTGACGATAACACCAAAGAATTCTTAGAGCAGATCGCAGATGAATATATCTGTTATTATGTCACCGGTAACCACGAATACTGGAGCGGAAGAGTCGATGAGATGTGTGCCTATACGGAGAGCCTTGGGATCACCGTCTTAAGAGGTGAATGCTCCACCATCGAGGTCAATGGAAAGATCATAGATGTCTGCGGCGTCGATGATCCCACCGATATGCCGGAAGCTTCGTGGAAGTCCCAGCTGGAGGTGGCCTGGGAGGGCACTTCCCCGGAACACTATAAGATCCTTCTTTCCCACCGGCCCGAGAGGGTGGAGGCATATGAGGAATATGACTACGATCTTATCCTTACAGGGCATGCCCACGGCGGCCAGATCATGATACCTTTCACAGGCAGGGGAGTCCTGGCACCTGACCAGCGGTTGTTCCCTAAGTATGTGGACGGGATCTATGAGCTTTCAAACGGCTCCCGGATGATGGTGAGCAGAGGTCTTGCCCGGGAGAGCACGCCGCTTCCAAGATTCTTCAATAACCCCGAGATGATCGTCTTCGATATCTGATCATTGCCCTTCCGCACAATTTCCGCATAAATCTTCATTTTGTGTGGCATATTGTGTGTTTCCGCACATTTTCCACATAAAACATGGCATTTGTGCGTTTTTTGTGCGGAAAGAAAGACCCGCACCGGGGAATGCGGGTCTTGCTGCTATTGTGAAGAGGTTATTGATCTTATTTGATATCCTGTCTCCAGGTCTGGGGCTTGAACTCATTGATGATGGGAAGAAGCCTCTGGTCAACATCGATCTTAAGGACAGAGTTGAAGTTGTTCGTTGCGATCATCTGTCCTGCAAATCCTACGATGACTACGATCTCCTGATCGTTAAAGAACTTTCTCAGTCTGTCGAAGATCTCATCTGATACTGATGTGGGATCCTTTACGATGGCCTGGGCGAGCTCTGCGAGGACCTGTTCCTTCTCATCATATACGAGGTTGTTGGGATCAAGGCCGAGGCCCTTAACGTCACTGATGAAGAAGAGTGAGCAGAGCTGGCATGAGTTTGTTGTGGAGATGGCATGTGCATAAAGGATAGCATCCTTTTCGCCGATGACTTCCACGAGACGGTTCCAGGATGTGTACCAGCCCATGAATGCATCATATGTTGCTGCGTCGTTGAGAAGACCTTTCTTCATGTTGGTAACTGCATTTCTTCCTGCCAGTTCGTCGTAGCGCTCCTTCTCTGCGCCTGTTGTTTCGTTCTGTTCTACAAGTTTGATCCTTGCCATTTTGGTTATCTCCTTTCAAAATTAAAGTGCTGTCTTTAAGATCTCGATAAACTTCTCCTTATCGAGCTTTACATAATGTCCCACGCTTCCGCCTGCCGTGGCATGCTCAGCCATGAGTTCAAATCTCTCATCTCCGATGCCGAGTTCCGTCAAGGTCGTCTTAAGACCGAGCTTTTTGAAGAACCTCTGAAGTTCATCTGACAGGTAGAGAGCTCTTTCCTTCTCATCCCTGTCATAGGGATCGGCTCCGAATACACGGCTGGCCAGAAGGGCAAGCCTCCAGGGCTTTACCTCTGCCATATACTTAGTCCAGGCAGTGAATACAACAGCCATTCCTTCGCCGTGTGTGATGTCATACTGGGCGGAGAGCTCGTGCTCGATCCTGTGGGATCCCCAGTCTGCACTCCTTCCGGCATCGAGGAAATTGTTGTGTGCCACTACTGCGAGCCAGGATACTTCAGCTCTGGCATTGATGTTACGGGGATCTTTGATAAGTCTGTCCGCATTTACGAGAAGGGCTCTTATGGCTCCCTCGATAAGATAATCTGTCGTGTCTGAATTCTTTTCGTCGGAGAAGTATCTCTCGAGGAGGTGGGAGAGTACATCTGCAATGCCGACATTTGTCTGGTAAACGGGAAGACCCACTGTGTATGCAGGGTCGATTATCGCGAACCTGGGTATGATCCTGTCATCTTCAAAACCGAGCTTTCTGTCTCCTGATGAGAGGATGGCTGCATTGGAAGTCTCGGAACCGCTGCTGGCAGTCGTTGCTATTACGCCCACGTTGAGGACCTTTTCGGGAACGGCTCCCTTGCTGAAGAAATCCCAGACATCACCCTCATAGGGGATACCGATGGATACTGCCTTGGCTGTATCGATGGAGCTTCCTCCGCCGACGGCGAGGACGAAATCCACCTCATCCTTCTTTCCCTGCTCAACGAGCTCTCTTACGAGTTCGATGCTGGGGTTGGGGACTACATTTCCGTTTTCGGAAAACCTGATGCCGAGTTCCTTTGCTGCATCTGTTATTGCATCGTAGATTCCGAGTGTCTTGATGAAGTCGCCGCTGTAGACCAAGAGGAGGGACTTCACGTTATATCCGGCCAGGAGGCGGGAAAGCCCCGCCACGCTGTTTTCACCGAATACTATCTTCGCAGGATTATAATACTGAAAACCGATCATCTTTAGATCTCCATTGCTCTTATCAGTACAGGGGTACTACTGCTCCGTCGTATGTGTTCTCGATATACTCTGCGATCTCAGGTCCCTGAAGAACTTCAACAAGTGCAAGGAGTGCGGGATCTTCAGCCTTGTCAGCGGAAGTTGCGACGATATTTCCGTATGTCTGTGCTGCAAGTCCGTCATTTGCTTCAACTGCGAGAGCCTCGCTTACGTGAAGGCCACCCTCGATAGCGTAGTTACCGTTGATTACTGCGATATCTACATCGGGAAGGGAATTGACGAGCTGCTCGGGAGCGATCTCAACGAATTCGATATTCTTGGGATTATCGATGATATCTTCTACAGTTGCATCGATACCTGCATCATCACTGAGAGTAAGGATACCCTCCTGCTCGAGGAGAAGAAGTGCTCTAGCTTCGTTGGTAACGTTGTTGGGAACAGCTACCAGAGCTCCGTCGGGAAGTTCGTCAAGGTTGTCGACACGGCCTGCATAGATACCGAAGGGTTCATAGTGGACTGCACCGATGGATACAAGGTCTGATCCGTTCTCAAGATTGAACTGGTCGAGGTAAGGTACATGCTGGAAGTAGTTAGCATCAAGGCTTCCCTCGATAACGCCGGTATTGGGTGTGATGGAATCCTCGATCTGAACGATCTCAAGTGTGATGCCCTGCTCTGCAAGGATGGGCTTGGCCTGCTCGAGGATCTCTGAATGGGGGGTGATGTTGGCGCCGACCCTGATGACAGTTCCCTCTTCGGCTGTGTCTGCATTTGCCTTTGAGCATGCTGCCAGGGAACCGGCAAATGATAATGAAAGCGCAATAGCTGTGATCTTTGTCAAAATATTCTTGTTCATAAATGTTATCTCCTTTTTTATAAAAACCATTTCTTTTTCTTTTGTGCCTCCGGGAAGGCAATAAAATACCCGGGATCGTGTCGCAGGCTCCCGGGCATATGGCATGTTGATGCGTTACCTTAACATCATACTGTCAGAAGGCGCAGGACATCAGTCCCTGACGCACCGGCCATTTTGCTTGCCCGGGAGCTGAGCATTCGACAACACATTCGCATTTCTGTTCTTCTAAAAGCGGTCTTAAACACTTGTCTGCGCCTCCTTTCTTTTGTTATGGTGAAACTTTATCACGAATAACCTACCATGTCAATAGGCATTGTAAGTTTTTATGTTTTTCTTTTCTTTTTTGCAAGTAAAGTGCCTGATCCCTGTATTACCATTACCATGACCACGAGAAGGGCGACAGTCGTCCAGAGTACTGCTTTCTGGTATCTGTAATAGCCGTAGTTCATGGCTATGGCTCCAAGTCCGCCGCCTCCGATAACCCCCGCCATGGCGGAATAACCTAATATGGTTGCCACATTGATGGCTCCGCCCTGAAGGAGGGAAGGTGTTGCCTCGGGGATTATAAAGTGGATTATGGTATACAGCGGGGAGGCCCCCATGGACCTGGCGGCCTCGATTATTCCGGGGGATACTTCACAGAGGGAGGATTCCACCATCCTGGCAACGATCGGTGCAGCGCCCACCGTAAGGGGAACGATCGTGGCTGTGGTGCCTATGGAGGATCCTGTGATAAATCTGGTTACAGGGATAAGGAGCACAAGAAGGATCAGAAAGGGGAGAGATCTCATGATATTTACTACCGCTCCAAGGATAAGATTGATCTTGCTGTTCTCAAGAAGCCTTCCCTTTGATGTTGCATAGAGGAGGACACCCACAGGAAGTCCGATGATATATGCAAATAGCGAAGAGAAAATAGTCATTATGGCAGTCTCCAGGATGCCGTTTAATATCTCGCCTATGATGTAATTACTCATAAGATCCCACCTCCGTTACCTTAAGCCCTCCGGACCTGAAGAAATCTATTACCTTTTTGCTGTCTTCAGGAGACTTTGGAAGCTCAACGATCATCTGACCGTAGCCTATGCCGCCAACGCTCTTTGTGTTGGCGCTTATGATATTCACCTTAAGTCCCGTCTGCTCCACAAGATTTGCGATAAAGGGTTCATCTGACTTGGTGCCGTCAAAGACGATCCTTATGAGCCTGCCGTCGGGATCTGACGGATCGAAGGGATTACTGGGGAATACGAGTTTTTTCGCAGCCCGGGACTTAGGATCGCTGAATACTTCCTTTACGTCTCCGATCTCTGCAAGCTCGCCCTCATCGATTATGGCGACGCGGTCACAGATCTTTTCCACGACGCTCATCTCGTGGGTGATGATGACTATGGTGAGCCTTCTCTCCTCATTTATCTTCTTGAGAAGATCCAGGATCTCACCTGTCATCCTGGGATCCAGGGCGCTCGTTGCCTCATCGCACAAAAGGACCGATGGCTCGGATGCCAATGCCCTGGCGATGGCGACTCGCTGCTTCTGACCACCCGAGAGCCTGGAGGGATATTCATTCTCTTTTTCGAGAAGGCCTACGACCTCGAGCATCTCCCTTGCCTTAGCTTTCCTCTCCGGACCCTTAACGCCTGCGATCCTCAAAGGCTGCTCCACATTGCTCAGTACAGTCCTCTGGTTAAGAAGATTAAATCCCTGAAAGATCATGGAGATGGATCTTCTCTCGAAGCGAAGATCCCTGTCTGAAAGGGATGCCAGATCCTTGCCTCTGAAACGGACAACTCCTTCAGTAACCTCCTCAAGGCGGTTGAGGGTCCTGACAAGGGTGGATTTTCCGGCGCCGCTCATTCCGATGATGCCGAAGATCTCACCCTCACATACTTCGAGGCTGACGTCGTTAAGGGCTTTAAATTCCCTTCCGTCATTCCTGTAGATCTTTGTGATGTGCTCAAGTTCAAAAATATTACCCATCAGTCATACAAACCTTTACTAAGATACCTGTCGCCCCTGTCAGGGAAGACAGTAACTATATTTCCTTCAGAGATCTCAGAGGCCAGCTTCAGTGATGCTGCAAGGGCGGCGCCGGAGGAGGAACCCGCCAGGATGCCCTCATATTTAGCAAGACTCCTGGAGGCAGAGAAAGCCTCGTCGTCTGTCACTTTTATCACCTTATCTACCAGGGTGATGTCCATGGTGTCGGCGATAAAATCGTTTCCTATCCCTTCTATGTTGTAGTCGTGATGCTCTCCGCCGCCGATGGTGGAACCGTAAGGGTCTGCCAGGACGCCGGTGATCTCCGGGTTCTGTTCCTTAAGGTACTTGACCACACCTGAGAATGTTCCGCCGGATCCTGCACCTGCAACAAAATAGTTGATCTTTCCATCGAGCTGGGAGTAGATCTCGGGACCTGTAGTCTCATAGTGTGCCAGGGGATTGGCGGGATTTCTGAACTGGCGGAGGGATACTGATCCCTTGATGGTCTTGAGCATCTCCTCTGCCTTCCACTCAGCTCCGAGCATCCCGTCCTCACGGGGAGTCCTGACGATCTCAGCCCCCAGGGCTTCCATGACCTTTATCTTTTCGCCTGAGAACTTTTCAGGGACGGTGAAGATAACATGAAGACCCCGGTTAAGGGCGGCAACAGCTATACCGATGCCGGTATTTCCGGCTGTAGCATCTATGATGGTCCCCCCGGGTTTAAGAAGGCCTTTCTTGATGGCATCCTCTATCATGTATATCCCGACCCGGTCCTTTACGCTGCCGGCGGGGTTCATCAGTTCGAGTTTTGCATAGATATTTACGCCGGGCTTGACACCCATATGGCTGATCTTAAGGATCGGAGTGTTTCCGATCATTTCCTTTATATCTGTATATACGTTCTTCATATGTCACACCTTTAAGGAAAGTCTGATGGCCTTTTCAAGGTCTTCGATGATATCGTCCGCATCCTCTATTCCGACGGAAAGCCTTATCAGCTCATCTACGATGCCGACTTCCTTTCTGATCTCTGCGGGTATCGCAGCATGGGTCATGCTGGCGGGATGGCATACGAGGGACTCAACGCCGCCAAGGCTCTCTGCCAGTGTAACCAGGGACAGGGACTCGAAGAACTTCTTATAGTCGTACTTTTCGTCCAGGACAAAGGAGATCATGGCACCGGCACCTGATGCCTGCTTTTTCTGGATCTGGTAACCGGGATCTGATTCAAGTCCGGGATAGTAGACCTTTGATACATAACCGCTCTCCGAGAGCCAGCGTGCTATCTTTCCGGCGTTTGCCACATGCCTGTCCATACGGACTCCAAGTGTCTTTATGCCGCGGATCATAAGGAAGCTGTCCCAGGGAGCAAGCACTCCTCCGATGGCATTCTGGAGATAGTAGAGCCTGTCTGCCAGAGCTTTGTCCTTTACTACTACAAAACCTGAGATGGTGTCGGAGTGTCCTCCCAGGTATTTGGTACCGCTGTGGATAACGATATCTGCGCCAAGTGTAAGGGGGCGCTGAAGGTAGGGTGTAAGGAAAGTATTGTCTACGATCACCAGCTTGCCCTTGGCATGAGCCGCACGGGAGACAGCTTCGATATCAGTTATTGTAAGAAGGGGATTGGCGGGAGTCTCTATATAGACTGCCTTAACGGAATCATCGATAGCTGCTTCTACGGCTTCAAGATCAGATGTGTCCACGATCTTATATGTGATCCCGAAATTCTTGAAGACATTGTCGAGGATCCTGAAGGTGCCGCCGTAGATGTTATCTGAAACCACCAGTTTGTCACCGGAGGAGAAAAGGGACAGGACTGTATCTATCGCAGCGAGGCCGGAGGCAAATGCAAGGCCGTAAGTACCTTCCTCCAGATCTGCGATCAGTTTTTCAAGAGCAGCCCTGGTGGGATTGCCCGTCCTTGAGTATTCCCATCCTCTGTCCTTGCCGAGGCCATCCTGCTTATATGTGGAGGTCTGGTAAACGGGTATATTTACTGCACCTGTTGTCTCATCTCCGTCAATTCCGCCATGTATCAGTAGTGAATCTATCTTGTAACTCATATTATCTTTCTCTCTTTCTGGGTTTATTCACAAAAAAAGGAGCTATATCAGCTCCGGGTGGCAACTGGTCCAGGGTCAACATCGACACCGGATCGATCCGGGATACGGAAGATGCCCGGAAAACGTTACCGCCCCGTGATGGAACATTCGACAACACGACCTTTTAGATGCCTTCATCCTGTATCCCTTCCTTTCATTAAGATGAGCGTATGTTATCACC
>CACXGG010000236.1 GCA_902767145.1 Oscillospiraceae bacterium
ACTGAAAGGACTGAAAGGTCAGAGACCGAAAGGACTGAAAGAGAAGAAGATCCGGAAGTAGAGCTGATCTTCGGCGGCGGAGACATCGAATATACCATCGATCCCACAGCTGAGACCATCATCGACGAATATGGAGTATCACAGACCGCTCTTCAGAGTAAGAACCTGGGAACTCTCATCGGATTCGATGACTGCTACTGCGAAGGCTATATGGATGTCATCGGCCACTGCAACTGGACTATCTATAACGGTGATGGAGAAGAGATCGCCTGCCAGTTCGGATACGACTGCGAAGATGGTCCTGACTGTTATGCAGCGGATATTGACGGAGACGGCGCGGACGAGCTTATCTGTAACTGCACCTATGGCGCAGACGGAGCACAGCGCGTCTTTATCTTCGAAAACAACGACGGCGTTATCGAAGTTGGATCTTTTGATGAGACCAGGATATCACAGGAGCTCGGAGAAGAGCTCTGCGTTGTGGCCTATAACATGTTCTATGATGAGACCAGTAATTCCATCTTATTCCTCTACTTTTCAGGAGATCAGTATTCCATTCCCATGAGCGATTTCACTTTCTCGAAATACGTACCCGGCGAGGGACTCTGATCCCTTTTATCTTCTCCTGTATTTGCTCAGGAAAAGACCCATCTCAGTAACGACACGGTATTTACCCTTCCCTTCGGGGATCTTTTCCTCCTCGAAGGGAATACCGTTTTCCATATTCCTTCGTCTTACTTTTTCTTGAACTCTTTGTATTTAGCTATTGCATCATTAAGAAGAGGTGCAAGATCAGGCTCCAGCTTTGTGAGCATTCCGGCGCCCATGATGGCTGCCGTCAGATCCTTATCCTTCTTCGTGTATTCCTTGTCGGGTGATTTAGCAAAGTCCACGATGGAACTTACATAAGGTGCTGCCTGTATCCCGTAATCCTTGTGACCTGCAACTGATATTATCTTTTCGGCCAGTTCAGAGGACATGATATCCGAGCCCTTAATGACAGGTAATTCCTTAGATTGCTTCTTGTTTCCAAATAAACCCATGGTGCACCTCCTGAAATAATATAAATACCTGTTACTATTATATCATGTGATGAACGGGACTGATTTCTCTGTTATAATCTGACTATAGAACCGGTAACCTTTGATCACTTATTTGAAACGAGGGTCTGATTATGAAAAGTGATAAAAAACTGGTCCCCCAACACGTCCCCGGCGGCGAAAAACTGCCTGCCCGGGAACTCGACAGAGCAAATAAACTGCTCTCCTCCCTTGCAACAAAGAGCATCATCTGGGTCATAGTGATCCTGATTGTCCACATAGCAGCGGCAGTGATCCTTAAGGTCCTGATAGAAGGAGCCCTTGGCTATATCCTCATGGCCATCCTTCTTATACTTATGCCCCTGTCCATAAGTAAGCTGGCCACCATCCCCCTGAAAGGCCTTAACAAAGAACTTGCATCAGTAGGTTCAAAGTACGGCATCGAGAAGGAAGCCTGGGACACGGCGCTCTCCAACAGAAAAAAAGACATATATGCCTGGGGAGATCCTGAAAGCGGATCAGAGACACCGCCCGAAAAGATAAAGAACGGCCCCTTTAAGGTCATATACATAATAAGCCTGGTGATAAGTGCATTCCTTACCATCGCTTCCACCGTGATATTCATCCTTTCCTTCACGGACGGCGGAAGGGCAGGAACTCCATACTACCAGACCGCAGCCATCGTCAGGGTAGCAGTAAATGCAGTATGGCTCGTCCTCTCCATCATCATGCTGGCAATGTCAGGAAAGAAAAAGATCAGACTGTGGCTAAAGATCGTTTCCATAGTCGTGATCCTTCTCATGGTCCTTATCAACCTGGAGATACCGAGCTGATAAAACAATGGAGATCATATGAGATCGAAAACACGGATAATTACATCAATAGTTGCGATAAGTCTAAGTCTTGCCCTTCTCTCCGGTTGTTCCCGGATAATACACAGCTTTCTGAAAGAGCCCATCAAGACTTATACATATACGGACGATTATCCTTCCCTGTACGCGGATG
>CACXGG010000237.1 GCA_902767145.1 Oscillospiraceae bacterium
ATCCTCATCCGATACGGCCTTACCGTCAACGCTTAAAAGGAAGTCACCCACCTTCAGCACGGGATCGCCGTCATTATGGCCCTCAAAGACCTCCATGATCTCCCATCCGCCGTACTTCGGATCGATGGCATCCACATGGGATATACCTATAAGGATGCTGTGACTGATCTCAGGCTCCAGGACTATGTCATATTTCTCACCCGTCTCACTGGACAGCATGGTGATGGTGGCAGGCTCAGTAGCCGGCACACCGGAATCTATATCATATACAAAGTCAAAGGCTGAATAGATCTTCTTGCCGTTTATACTTACTATCTTATCTTCAAACTGGAAATCGGAGCCTTCCTCCACCACAGTTTCCAGCTGGGATCCGAGATATCCTGCTCCCGGGGCGGCACGAAGGCTGTAGTAACCTGTTGTTATGAAAAGTCCCATGAAGATAAGGACACCCAGAGCATAGTTCATGAAAGGTCCCGCCAGTGCTACCAGGAGTCTCTTCCACCTCTTCTGGTTAAGAAGGAATGTGGGATCGTCGGTATCCAGCATCTTTCCGTTTTCGTCAAAGTCGTTGAACCTTACATAAGCACCGAAAGGCAGTGCCCTTACAGAATAGTCCACGCCCTTTCTCTTCCAGGACAGAAGCTTCGGTCCCACGAAAAAGGAAACTTCATAAACCTTGATCTTGAGAAGGCACGCCATCCAGTAATGACCCATCTCATGGATAGTGACAATGATACCAAGGATAAGGATGGCGACGAGGATACTCCAGATACTGATATCACTCAGCATAGGCACTCCCTTGCAAGAGCCCTTGCTTCCCTGTCAGCCTGAAGGATATCATCCAGGGAACCGGCAGACGTATGTCTTCCCTTGAACCTGTCGAAAACATAGGATACTGCCTTTTCGATGTCGAGATAACTGCACTTTCCGTCAAGGAAATCAAATACGGCTACTTCGTTGGCAGCGTTTATTACAGCGGGAAGGAGTCCTCCCTCACGGCCTGCATCATATGCGATATCAAGAAGGCGGAATACGGATGTATCACACCTTTCAAAAGTGAGATTACAGCACTTGGGATCGAAGGGATCGAACTTCTCAAGAAGGCGGTCTCCCCTGTCCGGATAATAAAGAGCCACCATGATGGGAAGTATCATGCTGGGCTTGCCCATCTGTGCCAGGACAGATCCGTCCTTCATCCTTATCATGGAATGGATGACGCTCTGGGGATGGACGACAACATCTATATTGTCCACACCTACTCCAAAGAGATGCTTTGCCTCTATTACCTCAAGGCCTTTGTTCATCATGGTGGAGGAATCAATGGTGATCTTTCCTCCCATCTTCCAGGTGGGATGGGAAAGGGCATCGTCTATAGTTACCTTTTCCAGAGCCTCTCTGGGCTTTCCCCTGAAGGGGCCGCCTGACGCAGTGATGAGGATCCTGTCCAGGTCCTCTTTCTTTTCGCCCCAGAGGCACTGCCAGATGGCACAGTGTTCGCTGTCCACGGGAAGGAGCTCAACGCCCTTTTCCTTAACAAGGGGCATGACGATATCGCCTCCTGCCACCAGGGTCTCCTTATTTGCCAGGGCAATATCCTTGCCCTTGAGTATCGCTTCGTATGTGGGCTTGAGTCCTGCCACGCCTACGATGGCACCAAGGACTGTATCAGCCTCGTCCACAGTGGCGACTATATCGGCACCTTCTGCTCCTCCGAAGATCTCGCATCTTATCTCGGGATGCTCGGAAGAAAGCCTCTTCTTCAGATCAAGAGCCTTAGCCTCATCGGTGACTGATGCCACTGAAGGTTTAAACTCCAGTATCTGTTCGTATAAAAGATCTGTATCGGATCCGCAGGAAAGACCTGCAACCTTAAAGTCCTCAGGATTATTCCTGACGACCTCCAGTGTCTGGGTGCCTATGGACCCGGTGGAACCTAATACTGATAAGATCCTTCGCATTATCGATCAACTCCCATATATCACAAGATAAAGAATTCGACGATGAGCGCCAGAAGTACTCCCGAAGGGATGGTAAAGAATGCGCTGTCGAACCTGTCCAGCATACCGCCGTGTCCGGGGAAGATATTCCCGTAATCCTTTATGCCCACCCTTCTCTTTATAAGGGAAGCGACCCAGTCACCAAGCTGGGACATGACGGACATGATAAGTCCGAGGACAAAAGCGATAAGTGAGAACACAACTATATTCGTGTTGAAATCATCGAGCCTGTAGATGATAAGGTCAAAATAGATCATGACCGCAAGGGCACATCCGATGGCACCTCCGATACATCCCTCCCAGGTCTTCTTGGGACTTATGTGGGGAACTATCTTGTGCTTTCCAAGGGTAACACCTGAGAAATAGGCACATGTATCGGATACCCAGCTGGCAAAGAGCGCGGGGATAAGATAGAACCATCCCTTTTCCGGGAAGATGGAGACAGAGCACAGACAGTAGAGCGGGAATGTTATATAGATGATAGCCGCTGCAGTGATAAGACCGTCATGAAGATAGATCTCACCATCAGTCCTTACAACAGATGGTATGACAACGCTGGCCATGGCGAAAAGGAGCATTATCAGAAGATAGTAGCAGAGTGCTGTGGTCATCTGGACCTTCATGAAATAAGATACCAGAAGGATCAGGAGAGGGATCATATCCCCCATGACGATAATGGGGACACAGGGTCTCATCCCTCCCGCCTTCATAGCCTTAATAAGCTCATATGTACATACAGCCCCTACCACAAGGGCAAAGGCGATCATTATCCCGGAAAACCAGTAGGAAGGAATAACGAATGCTGCTACGAGCAGTGTGAATACAAGTCCGGTGATAACCCGCTGCCTCATTTTTTGTCAGCCTCCGAAAGTCCGCCGAACCTTCTGTCCCTCTTTGCATAATCGGCAAAAGCCCTGGTGAGCTCATCATAGTCAAAGTCGGGCCAGAGTGTCTCTGATACCCAGAACTCCGAATAAGCCGATTCCCAGAGAAGGAAATTGGAGAGCCTCATCTCTCCGCTGGGCCTGATGATGAGTTCGGGATCAGGTACATCGGGAAGATAGAGATTGTCTGAGATCATCTGCTCCGTAATATCAGAAGGCTCGATCTCACCTGCCTTCACCTTCTCGGCGATCTTTCTGCAGGAATATTCGATCTCTCTTCTTCCTCCATAATTGAAGGCAACGATGAGGGTCATCTTCTTTCTGTTCTTAGACCTCTCCTCGCCTCTCTTACATACTTCCTGAAGTCTCTCGGGAAGTCCTTCGATATCACCTGTAAATCTTAATCTGATGCCTTCCTGTTCGAGTTCGGCATCATATCTGTCGAAGAACTCGATGAAGAGCTCCATCAGCTGATGGACCTCATCCTCGGGCCTTGACCAGTTTTCAGTAGAAAAAGCATATACCGTAAGATACTTAACGCCGTAGTTTCCGCAGTTCCTGCAGAGTTCCTTAAGGTTCTCCGCTCCGGCCCTGTGGCCTGCAGATCTTGGGAGCAGACGCTTCTTGGCCCACCTGCCGTTACCGTCCATGATAACGCCAAGCGATACCGGGATCCTAAGGCCTTCAGTATCGTATGATTTCTTCTTGGAAGGGATTATAGCCATTTATCAGATTTCCATCAGTTCCTTCTCTTTAGTCTCACAAGTCTTCTCGACTTCCTTTGTGAACTTGTCAGTGATCTTCTGGATCTTCTCTTCGTACTCAGAAAGAGAATCGTCTGTAAGCTCCTTCTTCTTGTTGGCAGCGCGCATCTTGTCGATACCGTCTCTTCTTACATTACGGATAACGACCTTGCACTCTTCACCATACTGCTTTACCTGCTTAACGAGATCCTTTCTTCGATCCTCTGTAAGAACGGGGAAAGCAAGTCTTATGATCTTACCGTCGTTTGTGGGAGTGATACCCAGGTCACTTGCCTGGATAGCTCTCTCGATCTCCTTGAGCATTGAAGGGTCCCAGGGTGCAAGAGTGATCATCCTTGCCTCGGGAACCTGGATATTTGCTACAGCGTTCAAGGGAGAAGGAGTACCATAGTACTCGACCTTGATCTTGTCCAGAACATGGGGATTAGCTCTTCCTGCCCTGATAGCATTAAGGTTCTCCTGAAGATTTGCGATGCAGTTCTTCATCTTGTCTTCGATCTTGTCATAATCTGCCTTTGTGATCTCGATCATCTTTGTTTCCTCCCTTTGATCATTCTACTATTGTTCCTAAGTTCTCTCCCTTTACGATCCTGACGATATTGTCGGGGTCCTTCATGGAGAATACGAGTATCTTTGTCTTATTGTCCCTGCAGAGTGCTGCAGCTGTGGCATCCATTACCTTAAGGTTGGACTTAAGGACCTCATCATGGGTAACCTTCTCATACCTTACGGCATCGGGATAGATGTTGGGATCCTTGTCATAGACACCGTCTACCATGGTAGCCTTCATAAATACATCGGCATTGATCTCGGTAGCTCTGAGGGCTGCACCTGTATCTGTGGAGAAATAAGGGTTACCTGTACCGCATGCAAAGATGACGATCCTTCCCTTCTCCAGGTGCCTTACGGCCCTCTTCCTGACATAGGGCTCTGCCATCTGCCTTATCTCGATGGCGGAGAGGACTCTGGTTACTGCGC
>CACXGG010000238.1 GCA_902767145.1 Oscillospiraceae bacterium
CACTTGCAGCCGGCGGCCCGCTGATCATGCCCAATATGGATGTTATGCTCATATCTCCCATCTGTTCCCATACACTTCAGAATATGAGTTATGTACTGGGACCCGAGAATGAAGTCGAGATCCATCTCCTTGACTTCGAATCATCACCCATCGTATGTCCTGACGGCCGTGAGATGGGACCTTTGAAGCAGTATGATGTGCTCAAGATCAGAAGGAACGAAAAGACGGTAAAGACCGTTAAGCTCAATACATCCGGATTCTTCCAGAATGTCAGGAAAAAGATAGTCGCAAGAGGAAGCTTCTATGAGAACGGACAAGAATGACAGACAGGAACTTATATTAAGGCTCATCAAGGAGCATGATATCTCCACCCAGGATGAGCTCACAGCACTTGTTAATTCCAAGGGTTTTAATGTAACGCAGGCAACCTGCTCCAGGGATATCAAGGAACTTGGTATCATCAAGGTCACCATGCCCAACAGGAACACAAAGTATGCTGTTCTTGAAAGGACCGGCGATGTTGCTCCCGGAAGGCTTCTTGCTGTCTTCTCCAACTGCCTTGTCTCATGTAAGAGTGCCATGAACATGGTGGTCATCAAGACTCTGCCCGGTATGGCACAGGCTGCAGCTTCTGCTCTTGATTCCATGCATCTTTCTTCTGTTGTAGGTACCATTGCCGGTGACGACACAGTCTTTGTTGCTGCTCCCGGTATCGAAGAGGCAGAAGCCCTTGTATCCACCATCGTGGATATGATGAATCCCGGATCTTCCTCGGATGACTGAATATGCTGCTGCGTCTTGAGATCTCTGACCTGGCAGTTATCTCCCGCGCGGTATTTGAGCCGCGTGAAGGCCTTAATGTGATCTCCGGTGAGACCGGTGCAGGTAAATCACTCCTTATAGATGCCATAGGACTTATCCTTGGATCCAAAGCTTCCAAGAACATAATAAGGACAGGTGCAGACTCCGCTTTTGTGGAGGCTGTCTTTGATATATCTGAAAATACAGATCCTGAACTTAAGACTATCCTTGATGACAGCGGTATCAGTATAGATGACGGAATCCTTATAATCTCCAGGACAGTATCAAAGGACGGTAAGAGCATGGCCAGGGTAAACGGAAGGACAGTCGTCCTTGCGGTCCTTAGGAGCATCGCTTCCTGCCTTGTGGATATCCACGGCCAGCATGATACCCAGAAGATCTTTGATGATCAGGTGCACGTGGAGCTTCTGGACAGCTTTGGCGGATCTGATGTTAAGAATTGCTTTGAAGAATATACCTTAAGGCTGGGTGAATATAAGGAGTCAGTCCTTAAGATAAGAAACCTTCAGGCCTCGGGAGTATCCTCCGGTAAAAGGAAGGAATATCTTGAGTTTGCCGTAAAGGAGATATCAGATGCTTCCCTTAAGGAAGGTGAGGAGGAGACCTTAAAGGAGAGAAAGAAGGTCTTATCCGAGCTCGAAAGATCCATAAACGGACTTACCGAGGCTGACAGCCTTCTTAACGGTGATGATGATATGAGCGTCGTAGACAGGCTGGGAAGAGCCTTTAAGGATATTTCAGCACTGTCTTCAGTGGACCCGTCCTATAAAGATCTGTCCTCAAGGCTTGAATCCCTTTATCTGGAAGCCCAGTCAGCCTGTGAGGAGATAAGGGATCTTGCTGAAAAGAATCCCTTTGATCCCGAGGAGTCCTCCAGGATCGATAAAAGGCTTGGCCTTATCTATGAACTTCAGTCCAAGTACGGTCCGACCACATCTGATGTCCTTAAGTTCTATAACGATTCAGTGGAGGAACTGGATTCCCTCAAGGATATAAACAAGAAAATAGCAGAACTTAAAAAGGAGAGATCTCAGAAGGAGGCTCTTGTCCTGGAGGCAGGGAGGAAGCTTTCCTCTGTCCGAAAAGAGAAGGCTGAGCTTCTCTGTAAAGAGATAACCTCCGAATTTTCAGATCTTATGCTGGATGATGCATCCTTTGAAGTAAGGTTCGAGGAAAGGCCCAAGGAGCGCTATTTCTCATCCAGGGGAACCGATGACATAACATTCATGTTCTCCGCAAATCCCGGAGAGGAGGCCAGGGACCTTTCAAAGACAGCATCAGGCGGTGAAGCATCAAGGATCATGCTCGCCATAAAGAATATCCTGTCTGAAGCAGATATGATCCCAACCCTCATATTTGATGAGATCGATACGGGAGTATCAGGAAATGCAGCATTTCTCATTGCAAGAAAGCTCCTTTCCATATCAAAGCACCATCAGGTATTATGCGTGACCCATACGTCCCAGCTGGCAGCAGCTGCTGACCATAACTTCCTTATAAGCAAGTCATCTTCTGATGGAAGGACAAGTACCACCATCGATCCTCTTGATGATCAGGGTAAGGTGGATGAGATATCAAGGCTTATGTCGGGAACTGATCTTGACGGTTCAGCCGATGTGGCCAAAAGACTTATCGATAATATCAGAAGCGGCGTCTGAGAACAGGCCCTTTATATCCTCCGGGATCTCATCTTTAAAAGTCATCATCTCTTCTGTTATGGGATGCTTAAACTGAAGATAGTAGGCGTGAAGAGCCTGCCTTCCTATCTTTTCGTCCAGTTCTTTACTTTGAGGGAACATATCCGAAGGGTTGTCTATGGAGTTGGGACCGTAAAGACCGTCTCCTACGAGAGGGTGACCTTCGCTTCCTGAATGCACCCTTATCTGATGGCATCTTCCGGTTATGAGTTCATATTCCACCAGGGAGATATCTTTTTCGGGATCCTTTACGATGGTCTTATAGATGGTAACGGCCTTTTTGCCCTTGGGGTCATCCTCCGGTACCACGTCCCTTATCATTACTGAGTTCTCACGCCGCCTCATGTTCTTGTCGATGATGCCTTCTTCGGGGGAGAAGGAACCGTAGACTGCGGCTACATATCTTTTCGTGATCTTTGTATCCGTCATGGCATTATGGACAAAGCCGTTCTTGGCAAGTACCAGAAGACCTGACGTCTCGCGGTCCAGCCTCATGACAGGGTGGAGGGTCTTTTCGGAAAGCCTCGTTATCAGTGAATCGTCCAGGTGGTTGTGGGAGGGGTGGGTCACGACTCCCGCGGGCTTTCTTACTACTGCCAGGTAGCTGTCCTCGTAGATCACGGGGATATCAGGATCCTTTTTAAGGTCGCCGCTGTCGTCATCGTAGCTGGCAAAGACGTGATCTCCTGTCTTTACTGTATCTATGACGCGCCTGTGTTCGCCGTTTACTTCAAGGATGCCGTAGAGCTTTACGCGCTTGATCATGGTATTGCTCATGGAGAGCTCATTTATCATGATCTCCCTTAAGGTCTTACCGTTATATTGCTCTTTTACTACATATCTGAAATCCAAGATCAACGCTCCTTGACATATTTATACTTTATTTTTACAATGGATATTGGCTTATAATAGCTTATTTAATTGAACTTTGACAACTAAATATTGGAGGTGAGTACCAACATGCATTGGCTAATTGGCTTAGCGATTGGCTTCGGTGTAGGTATTCTTCTGGCAATAGGTGTAGCTATTTACTATAAACGCGGACTTTCCGCACAGCAAAAACAGTTACAGGAAGATTCAAAGAAGGCGGAAGAAGATAATATCAAGAAAATCGCCGATGCCCAGAAGGATGTCGAAAACCGCAAGAGAGAACTTCTCTTACAGGCAAAAGAAGAGATCTCCAAGGCCCGTGTTGAATTAGAGCACGACGTCAGGGAGAAGAGACAGGAGCTTGCAAGAGAGAGAAACAAGCTTGAGCAGAAGGAAGATAACATTGAGAGACTTCTTGCTAACGCAGAGGCAAAGAGGAGTGAGCTCGATCAGAAGCTCGAAGAGGCTTCAAAGACCCAGGAGAGATTGAATGAACTGGAATCAAAGAAGTCTTTGGAACTCGAAAGGATCTCAGGACTTTCCATTGCTGACGCCAGGGCACTTGTCCTTGAGGCAGCAGAAAGAGAATACAGCCACGATATGGCTACTATGCTCAAGCAGATGGAAGAAAAAACAAAGCAGGATGCAGACAGGATAGCAAAGGATATCATCGTTACTTCTATCCAGAGATACGCATCCGACTATGTCTCCGAAGCAACCGTGTCGGTTGTTAACCTTCCAAGTGATGAGATGAAGGGTAGGATCATCGGACGTGAGGGACGTAATATACGTGCCATCGAGACGATCACAGGTGTCGATCTTATAATCGACGATACACCTGAAGCAGTTATCCTCTCATCATTCGATCCCATCAGAAGGGAGATCGCCAGACTTACCATCGAGAAACTCGTGGTCGACGGCAGGATCCATCCCGCAAGGATCGAGGAGATGGCCAACAAGGCAAGGAAGGAAATCAATCAAACAATCAAGCAGGAGGGAGAAAGAGCCGCTTATGAGACCGGCGTTATGAATCTCCATCCCGAGATCATCAAACTCCTCGGTAAGCTTAAATACCGTACGAGTTTTGGACAGAATGTCCTCCAGCACTCCATCGAGGTTTGCCACATTGCCGGTATGATGGCCGGTGAGCTGGGCTTGGATGTAACCTTTGCGAAGAGAGCAGGTCTTCTTCATGATATAGGAAAGGCCGTTGACTTCGAGCAGGAGGGAACACATATCGAGCTCGGTGCAGATATTGCAAGAAAATATCACGAATCTGCTGATGTTATAAATGCTATCGAAGCACATCACGGAGACGTCGAGGCGCAGACCCCTGTAGCAGTCCTTATCGCAGCAGCAGATGCTATCTCAGCTGCAAGGCCCGGAGCAAGAAGAGAGAATCTTGAGACATATATCAAGAGGATCCAGAAGCTCGAGGAGATCGCTACGAGCTTTGAGGGTGTTGAAAAGAGTTATGCCATTCAGGCGGGTCGTGAGATCCGTGTTATAGTCTCTCCCGAGAAGGTCGGTGACGACGATATGATACTTAAGGCCAGACAGATCTGTAAGAAGATCGAGGATGAACTCGATTATCCCGGACAGATCAAGGTCAGCATCATAAGAGAGACAAGAGCGACAGATGTCGCCAAATAATCAACAATTATATTACCTTAGTTAAATTGAACTTTATTTGATATGAGTTGGATTCACCAGACAAAAGGCGGACATCTGCGGTCCGCCTTTTTTATTTGTTCTTATCTTTATTTTTCTTGGAAAGCTGTTCCTTGTTCCTGATGGTGGGGATCTTTATTATGAACCTTGCTCCGCCTTCAGGCTTGTTCTCTGCTGAGACCTCTCCGCCGTGCTCTTCGGCGATGGACTTAACAAGGGCAAGACCGATTCCATGCTTTCCCTCGTTGCCGGTGGCGAAACGTGAGAAGAGCTTGTTCATGACGTCGTCACTGATACCGGGGCCGTCATCGGAAATATCGAATACCACTTTTCCGTTTTCCTCTGTGCAGATAAAGGTTACTTCCTTGGTTGCATAGCGCAGGCAGTTGGAGAAGATATTTTCCAGCATCCTTATAAGATCGCTCTCATTTCCCATGACATAGGCATTCTTGACATTGATGTCATTTCTCAGGGATTTGCCGTTATGAAGAAAACCTCCCCTGACCTTATCGATTATAAGTTCTGACAGGTCAACTGCATTGAGGGGCTCTTTCTTTACTTCGTAGTTTCCGCTCCTGGACATATCCATCTTGGAGATGGAGAGGAGGTTTTCGACAAGGGTGGAGAGCCTGGTGGTCTCATCGATGATAACGTCAACTGCCTCACCGGCCTTATCCTCATCGAAAACGCCGTATTTGATACCCTCGGCATATCCCTGGATGGACATGAGGGGAGTCCTGAGCTCATGGGATGCGTTCTGGAAGAATGTCTTCTGCTCGCGGTCCGTATCCTCAAGTCTTTCGGCCATTCCGTTCATGACCTCTCCCAGGTCTGACAGCTCGCGGCTGACTATATGGCCGGTAAGGGGAGAGAAGTCTCCTTTACCGACACGTCCCGCAAACCTTGCCAGCTTTCTGGTGGAAAAGTAAAGGGGGAAAGCAACGATAAAGCTGATGATGGCAGAAGCCAGGATGGAAAGAAGGATAGACCTTACGAGAGCCACGTTCATGGCACTTGAGAAGGAATAATAAGCATTTGAATTAACATATATAAGAAGATAGTAGGGTTCATATGAATGAGCCTCGCTCTCTTCCTCGGATTCGTAGTACTCAACACTTACGAACCTGTAGTAGATCATATCGTTATTTACTGCAGCTACCCTGGTGGTACCGTCAGTGCTTATTCCGTCAGCCTCATAGATCTGGTTCAGTACATCCGAACTTCTTGTGGCGGCGGATACTGAATAAGCCGCTGTAGGCCAGAGGATGGAGGGACCGCTTTCACTTACGGAATCATTTGTAAACAGGATGATGGATGCATCATTTGAAAGATCAGTTGATGAAACGATGGCATTAAGAAGGGTCTTCTTGATGTCATCGGCATTTCCGGCTTCGGGATCGATGGATGTCCTGAAAGCCTCAGCGAAGGTCTGGCAGGAGTTCACGGCACTCTTGATCCTGTCGTCACACTCTTTTGCGATCAGCGTTTGTATGATGATATGGCTGGAAAAACCGATAACGAAGACTGTAAGCAGTGTTATCAGTATAAGGGAAGAGTAGATATGCAGGGCAACGGGTATCCTGGATCGCGAAAGATATCTTTTTCGTGAGCCCA
>CACXGG010000239.1 GCA_902767145.1 Oscillospiraceae bacterium
CGAAACGAGTGGCTCAAGAGTGGCGGAAAATGGTACTACTTCAATGACATTTGCTGCATGGTAACCGGATATAAGTATATCGACGGTAATAGATACAGATTCAACTCTGACGGAGTTTGTCTTAATCCATAAAAAATCGAGGAGGGGTATATAATGAAATCTTTTATACTCAAGAAAAATGTCAGCCTTTTGCTTACAGTCGTTATGTTATTGTCTTACGGCGCAGGTGTTTTCGCAGCTGACGAAGAAGATCAATTACCTGATGATGTTTCAGGGACAGAAGCTGCTGTGGATTTCACTGAGGAGACTACAGAAAACGATGCAGCAATTTCTGAAAGTGTTTATCCGGATGATGTTGATGCTGACACTGATATCGATCAGATAGAGGAAACTCCTGCAGAAGCACAGGTTGAGGATGTTGACTCATCAGCGGTCCTCTCTTCTGACGGCACAGGCTGGAGAAAGGTAGGTAAATACTGGTATTACTATCTTACTTCCACTCAGATGGTTACCGGAATGAGAAGATATATAGATAACGTATATTACAGTTTTGATGAAGACGGCCGTATGCAGACAGGATGGTTCCACCCTGCTGACGGATATGATTATACCTGGTGTTATGCAAAGAGTGACGGAGCACTTGTCAGCGGCTGGCAGTATATCGGCAAGAAATGGTACTATTTTGCTAACAGCAGTTACTGTGAAATGGTACATAACAGCACTTATACTATAGATGGCAAGACTTATTTCTTTGGTGAAAATGGTGCCATGAAGACAGGTTGGGTCAAGCTCAATAATTACTGGTACTACTTTAACGGTTCGGGTGCTATGCAGACCGGATGGCAGCAGATCAAATCAAAATGGTACTATTTTGATGGCTACGGAAGGATGCAGTCTAAAGGATCTTATCCTATTTCCGGCAAGTATTATTACTTCAATGAAAACGGAGTCATGCAGTCCGGCGGATGGATCAGAGCAGATTACTCAGGGAATATATACTATTATTACGCAAACAGCAGCGGCGTTCTTTATACCAACAAGTGGCTTAAGAGCGGCGGAAAATGGTATTACTTCTATGGTGATGGAATAATGTGCACCTCCAGCGTAACTCTGGATGGGACCACATATTACTTCAATTCCGACGGAAGCTGTATCAATCCCTGAGGTTAGTTAATTACTGATAAAGAAAGAGGCTGTCATCTGACAGCCTCTTTGTTTTTCTGTTCTTACTTTCTTATTCTTTCCATTTGAAGCTTCCTGACGGGAGGATGGTCTTCTCCTCACCTACCGTCAGGATGCCTCCGTCGACTTCGGCCTGTTTAGTTTCGTTCTCTGTCTCTATCTTACATTCCCCTGCCCTTACTACAGTGGCAAAAGGGATATGGCCTGCCATTACTGCCAGGTCACCCTCTGTGCCTCTCAGGGAGATGCACTTGATATCGTCGTCGAATATGTTGCCGTCAGGCGTTGAAACGATAAGCTTAAAGGTACTCATCTGATCTCCTTGGCCTTCTCCCTGACCTCATCCATGGTACCTGCAAAGAGGAATGCGGACTCGGGAAGGTCGTCCACCTTGCCGTTGATGATCTCCTTGAAGCCTCTGATGGTATCCTGAAGGGTTACATATGTACCCTTGATGCCGGTGAACTTCTCTGATACGAAGAAAGGCTGGGACAGGAAACGCTGGATCTTTCTGGCTCTTCCTACCAGGAGCTTGTCCTCGTCTGAAAGCTCGTCCATACCCATGATGGCGATGATGTCCATGAGCTCCTTATATCTCTGGAGGATCCTCTGGATCTCCTTGGCTACTGTATAGTGCTCCTGACCCAGGATATCCGGTGAAAGGATACGGCTGGTGGATTCAAGAGGATCTACAGCAGGATAGATACCCTGGGATGCGATGCTCCTGGAAAGTACTGTTGTGGCATCGAGGTGTGCGAAGGTAGTCGCAGTAGCAGGGTCAGTAAGGTCGTCCGCGGGAACGTAGACTGCCTGAACTGATGTGATGGAACCCTTTCTGGTGGAAGTGATCCTCTCCTGAAGAGCACCCATCTCCGTTGCAAGGGTGGGCTGGTATCCAACTGCAGAAGGCATTCTTCCGAGAAGTGCGGAAACCTCGGAACCTGCCTGGGTAAACCTGAAGATATTATCGATGAAGAGGAGCACGTCCTGACCTTCGCTGTCTCTGAAATACTCAGCCATGGTAAGGCCTGAAAGGGCAACTCTCATCCTGGCTCCCGGGGGTTCGTTCATCTGGCCGTATACAAGGGCTGTATTCTGGAGAACTCCGGACTGCTTCATCTCGTTGTAGAGATCGTTTCCTTCCCTTGTCCTCTCTCCTACACCGGTAAATACGGAAAGACCTCCGTGCTGTTTTGCAATATTATTTATGAGCTCCATTATAAGGACTGTCTTACCTACGCCGGCACCGCCGAAGAGACCGATCTTACCACCCTTGGAGTAAGGACACAGAAGGTCGATGACCTTGATGCCGGTCTCCAGGATCTCTGTGGACGTGGAAAGTTCGTCATAGC
>CACXGG010000240.1 GCA_902767145.1 Oscillospiraceae bacterium
ACCCTCAGCACCGAACATCTGTCTGAAAGCAAGACGACCGATACGACCGAAACCGTTAATCGCAACTTTAACTGCCATATGAAAATTCCTCCTAAAACATCCCATCTCTATATAGGGATTTTATAATTACTATTTGTGCTTTTGCACCGCTAAAATATTACAACATTATGTCAGGGGTTTCAACAAAACATTCCCACAAATTCTCCGTGATAAAGCACAAAAATACAACTTCATTCGAATTTGCCGCGAAATGATTTTCGCAACCGAAAAATACCCGGATATACACCCCGAAAAAAGAACCCAGAGCCGTGGGACACACCATGTCCCATCCAGTGTTTTCGCCCATTTGCCCGCTTTGTGTCCTGTTACGGCCTCCCCGGCAGATGTACCATGAGCTCATCAAACCCAAAGGAGAACAACAATATGAGCAACAAGATCTTAACAGCAGTAAGACTGGTATTAGCAGTAGCATCAATAGGATTTATTATCGCTTCAATGATAATAGAAGAATCCAACAGCTACCTGGCCGTAGGCCTTGCACTTCTGGCAGCAGCAAATGTCATCAATTGGAAAACAGGAAGAAAAGGTTATAATCCTTGTAGAAAGAAAACAAATCCGGAGGACTGACAGATGGATCAACGCAGGATCGGTGAATTTTTGAAGGAGCTTCGTAAGGAAAAGGGACTTACACAGGAGCAGCTAGCAGATAAACTGTTCGTCACCAGAAGGACCGTTTCCAGATGGGAGACAGGCAGCAATATGCCCGATCTCGAAGTGCTTGTGGAACTTGCCGATCTCTATGACGTTGACCTGAGAGATATCTTCAACGGCCAAAGGAGAGACGATAATATGGATAAAGAACTTAAAGATACGCTTTTACAGGCAGCAGACTATACACAGGAACTTAAGGAAAAGGTCAAAAAAAGGATGAACCTCATGTTCATAGGGGCGATCCTCGCCATGATCTTCTATCTTATAGCGATATTCTTCGGACCTGATACAGACACCGGCCTCTGGGGACTTATAAAGGGACTGACCCTGGGAGTATCCTTCGGAATGCTGATAATGGGATTTATCATCACCAGCCCGTTCTCAGACCCCCTTATGAAATGGAAGAACGAGCATCTGCCCTCCGGGGAAAACACCTGATCAGAGGGAAGCTACAGCCCTCTTGATACCGATACCCTGATCTGCGAACTTCTGCTCGAACTCTGTCCTTACATTGTCCTTATCCCACTCGGAGTTATGGAGGTCACGTGTAAGCTCGGAAAGAGCAAAGCCGCACTCCTTGAATTCCTCCAGGGAAAAATCATACAGCTCATCGTTATCAGTCTTGAAGTGGATCTGTCCGTGCTCTTTGAGAAGGACCTTATACTGCTCAAGAAAAGCCCTGTATGTAAGGCGGCGCTTGGGCTTATTCCTCCTGGACCAGGGATCGCAGAAATTGATATATATCCTGTCGATCTCATCCTCGGAGAAGTAGTTTTCGAGAAGTCCTGCATCGGCATTTAGGAAAAAGAGATTGGGGACCTCCTCCCTGTGGGCCTTTTCGATGGCTGCCAGGATGACTGAAGTGTCTCTTTCAAGGGCGATATAAAGGACGTCCGGATATTTTGGAGCAGTCTCAGTACAGAACTTGCCCTTTCCGCATCCTATCTCCAGGAAGATCTTTGCGTCTTCAGGGAAGCCGCACTTTTCCCTCCACTTGCCCTTGTTGAGCATGGGAGCATCGAACCACCTCTCGTGGCATACTTCGAGTCTTTCAGGTATATGTCTCTTGGCACGCATCCTTGCCATATCTTATCTGTCCGCCTTTCTTTCCTCGTTAAGTCTCTCGCAGATCCTGACTGTCTCCATGGCATCCTTGCCATAGTAGTCACCGCCTATGTTATCGGTAACCTCCTGGGTGAGGACAGCTCCGCCACAGAGCACAGGAACATCAGATCCCATCTCCCGGAGAGCCTTGATGGTATTTTCCATATAGACCACAGTGGTAGTCATAAGAGCTGACAGTCCCACTGCTATGGGTTTATATTCCCTTACTGCATCACAGATGACTGACGCCTTAACGTCTTTTCCCAGATCGATGACCTCAAAGCCATAGCTCTGGAGCACCACTTTTACGATATTCTTTCCGATATCATGTACATCGGCCTCCACCGTAGCTATGACGATGGGACCTTTTTTCTCTCCGCTGTCACCTGTATCGAGCCTGCTCTTTATCTCGTCGAAGACAAGCTTGGCCGTCTCAGCCGATACCATGAGCTGGGGCAGGAATATCTTGCCGCTGTCGTAATCCTTACCCACCTTATCCAGGGCAGGTATGAGATGCTCGGAGACGATTTCCAGGGGAGCAAGATCCTCCATATCCTTTACGGCCTCCACCGCATTTCTCTTCTGTCCTTTGACGATGGACTTGAACAGGGGGCTTCCCTCCACATCGTCGGCAGGAGCTTCGCCGGAAGCCGCCTGGGGCTGGACTGCAGCAGTCGTAACAGCCGCATCATTTACATGACGGCTTATATAATCCTCAGCATTAAGATCATGGGCATTTAATACCTCGAAGGCATCGATGGCACCCATGAGCTCCCTGTCCAGGGGATTCATGATAGGCATCTTAAGGCCGGCATAAAGAGCCATTACCAGGAAAGTCCTGTTTATCAGAGGCCTGTTGGGAAGACCGAAGGAGACGTTGGACAGGCCCAGGGCCGTTCCGCATCCGAGACGGTCAGTTACGAACCCAACGCATCGTGCAGTCTCGATGACTTCCTTCTGCTGGGCACTGGCCGTAAGCACAAGGCTGTCGATTATGATCCTGCTCCTGGGGATCCCGTATTTAGCTGCCTCATCCACGATCCTCTGCGCTATGGCAAATCTCTGCTCTGCCGTGGGAGGGATACCGTCCTCGTCGATACAAAGACCCAGTACTACACCGCCGTATTTCTTCACCGACGGGAATACTGCATCCATAACTTCCTTCTTGCCGTTGACCGAATTGATCAGAGGTATTCCGTTATAGAGCCTGCAGGCCTTCTCGATAACAGCAGGGTCCGAACTGTCTATCTGGAGAGGCGCATCGATGACTTCCTGGAGCATCATGATGAGCTCCGTCATGGTGGCTGCCTCGTCGATCCCGGGCACACCCACATTTACATCGAGAACATCTGCTCCCGCATCCATCTGGGCAAGTCCCTCATCGACTATATCATTGAGCCTGCCCTCCAAAAGGGCCTGCTTCATCTTTTTCTTTCCTGTGGGATTTAATCTCTCACCGCATCTTATGACCCTGGGGCCGATCTCGACACAGGTGGTGGTTCCCGTAACTCTAGTCTTCGCTTCCTTAGGAGCATAGCAGAATGTGTGCTTCGAAGACTCCTCCACACACGCCCTTATATGGTCAGGGGTAGTTCCGCAGCATCCTCCGAATCCTGCGATACCCTTATCCATCAGTATCCCGATGGAAGAGGAGAAATCCTCAGGTCCTACATCGTAATAAGTCTGTCCGTCCCTGAACTTGGGAAGGCCTGCATTGGGCTGCACCAGCATGGGCTTGACTGCCACCGAGAGCATCTCCTCGATCATGGGCATGAGCTCGTCAGGTCCAAGGGAGCAGTTTACGCCGATCATATCGACGCCGAGGTTCTCAAGGGTGGTGACCGCCTGGACAGGGGACGCACCCGTAAGCATCTTTCCGTTCTCCTGGAAAGTAACAGTGGCGATAACAGGCAGGTCTGAATTCTCCTTCGCCGCCAGGATAGCCGCCTTTATCTCATAAAGGTCGGTCATGGTCTCGATGATAAAACCATCGATCTTACCGGTAGCGGAAGCGAGCTTTACCTGCTCCGCGAAAACATCATATGCCTCTTCAAAGTCAAGATCGCCCAGAGGCTTCAGGAGCTTACCCGTGGGTGCCATATCATAGAAGACAAAGGCCTCTTTTCCACAGGCATCACATGCATTCCTTGCATTGGTGCAGGCCGCTTCTATGACCTGCCCAAGCGAAAATCCGTCCTCTTCCTTAATGTGATATCTGTCAGCGCCGAAAGTATTCGTGGTGATACAAAAAGTTCCTGCATCGAGATAATCGCGGTGGATAGAGATGACCAGATCAGGGTTTTTGATGTTAACGGCAGCACTGTTCTCGCCGGTCTTCACACCCCTGGCCTGAAGCTGGGATCCGAATCCGCCGTCAAAAACGATATAGTTCTTACCGATCTGATCTCTTATGTTCATCTTATTCTCCGAAAAGAGGTGTGGAGAAGTATCTCTCTGCCGTATCCGGGAGCACTGTAACTACAGTCTTTCCGGGACCCAGCTTCTTTGCCAGCTTTAATGCTGCAGCAACATTTGTCCCACTGGAGATACCGCACATAAGGCCCTCTTCCCTGGCAAGTCTCTTAGCCGTATTTATTGCTTCGTCATCGGTTACCACATAGATGTCATCATAGATCTCACGGTTGAGGATGGCGGGGATAATTCCGTCTCCTATACCCATCTGCATATGTGTACCTATGGTACCGCCGGCAAGGATAGCGGCATTTTCGGGCTCCACTGCCCAGATAGTCATGTCGGGATTATGTTCCTTGAGGACCTCTCCTATACCTGTGAGGGTACCGCCTGTTCCGATGCCGGAGCAGAAACCGTGGATGGGTCCGTCCACCTGATCCAGGATCTCAAGGGCCGTTGCCTTCTTGTGGGCAAGTGTGTTGTTTATGTTTTCGAACTGCTGGGGGATAAAGACGCGGGAGTCCTTTTCGCGCATCTTAAGGGCTGCATTGAGGCACTCCTCTATGCATGCTCCGATATCACCGTAGTCGTGGATAAGACGTACTTCAGCGCCATAATGCCTCACCAGCTTTCTTCTCTCTTCGCTGACAGAATCCGGCATGATGATTATGGTCCTGTAGCCCTTTACCGCGCCTACGAGGGCCAGGCCTATTCCCTGGTTTCCGCTGGTGGGCTCAACGATGATCGAATCCTTATTGATCAGGCCTTCTTCCTCAGCCTTCTCGATCATGTTGAGAGCTGTCCTTGTCTTGATGGAGCCGCCCACGTTCAGAGCTTCGAACTTCACCAGGAGCTGGGCACTTCCTTCTTCAGGCATCTTGTTTAAACGCACAAGGGGCGTATTTCCTATAGCTTCAAGTAT
>CACXGG010000241.1 GCA_902767145.1 Oscillospiraceae bacterium
CAAAAAGGAGAGGGAGAGGGCCTATAACGAGACCGTAACTCCCAACTGCAGGGAAAAGTGCAGCAACTGCGGTGCAGCCTGCTTTAAGACGGGGGTGTGCTATGAGAGAAGATGAGAGAAGAAAGCTCATGACCACCAAGCAGCACCAGACCGCCTATGTGTGCAGGTGCAGGTTCTCAAGGACCGGAGCCACATCCTTTATAGGCCATCTGGACCTCAAGACCGTCTTTGAGAGGGCTGTTCGAAGAGCAGGTCTTTCCATGCTCTATTCCCAGGGATTCAATCCCAGGCCCATGCTGGTATTTGCCCTTCCCCTTGGAGTGGGGATAGATACAAGAGCTGACTATGTGGATATATCCATGGCAGTCCCCCAGGATCCTGAGGAATTCAGGGATAAAGTAAATGAAGAACTTCCTGACGGCCTGCGGATCGAGAGCTGCGTAACAATAGATGAACCCAAGAGGAGCCTTATGAGCGTGGTGACTACAGCATGCTATACCCTGGAGGCTCCGGAAATCTCACAAAAGCTCATCAACCTGTTCAAGATGGAGACAGTGGAGATAGAGAAAAAGTCAAAGGGAAAGATCAAGACGGCTGATATAAGGCCCCTTATGATAAAGCCGGTGGAAGCCATATCACCTGATCTTATAGAGGTCATGGTATATGCAGGATCTGTTAAGAACTTAAGGCCTGATGTGCTCCTTTCCGCCCTTGTCAGGTATGAGGGACTGTCACAGGATGCTGCCGCTGACTGTGTTGTCACCAGGACCGGCCTTTTCGGAGGGGAGTACCCCGATATCGAAGAAATTGAGGGTTTGGTCTGATTAGTGTATAATTAATAAGTTGCATATTAGAAACAGGAGCGTCTTTAGATGAAGATCGAAGAACAGGAAATGGCTGACTGCCTGGTCAGGATACTTGAAAACGTTATCCTCACCGAGGAGAAATCTATCCAGAAGGGATATTTCTCCAACCTGTCCATCGCAGAGATGCACACACTCGACGCGATAGGACCTTATGATGCAAGGACTATGACGGAGACGGCATCAAGTCTCGGTATCACCACCGGAACCCTTACCGTATCCATCGACAGGCTTGTGAAAAAGGGATATGTCGAAAGGAAGCGCGACGAGAATGACAGGAGGATCGTCAGGATCTCCCTTACGAGAGAGGGGAAGATAGCCTCAAGGATGCACGGCAAGTTCCATAATGTTCTGGCCAGACACATCCTGGAGCCTTATTCCGACGAAGAGAAAGAGACGCTCATGAGACTCGTTAATGATATCGATCATTACCTCGAGGCTCAGGTAAAGAAATATGATAACGCGCAGTCCATAAGAAAGACCGCAAGAGAAGTTGCGGATGAAACAAGAAGGAGAAACGACAATGGATGACAAAGAAAGCCCCCGAGAACGTATTATGACCGTCAAGGACGCCGAGGAGAGAAAGGATATGATCTTCGAGGACGTTCTTAAACTCCTCGTACAGGAACTGGACATCTCACCCACAGAGATAAACAGGGATGTACAGATAATGGAAGAGCTTAATTTCGATTCTCTTCAGATGTACGAGCTGGTAATTGATCTTGAGGAAGCTTACGATATCCGCTTGCCGGACGAACTGCTTGAAACAGTAAAGACCGTTGGAGACGTTGTGGACCTGGTATATTCACGATCCGTCGAAACTGAAGTATGAGATATATCCTTGTAATAAACAGCAAATCTAATCCCAAAGCACTCGGGGCGTTGGACGATGCCATCAATATGGTGTCACGCTCCGATCCGGATCTGCGTTCAAGGATAGAACTGAAATTTACGGAATATCCGGGCCATGCATCGGATATAGCCATCGAAGTCAGTGAACAGTTCAAGGGAAATGTTACCATCGTTGCCTGTGGAGGTGACGGTACTGTTCACGAGATCGCAAATGCCCTGGCCTTCAGAAAGACCCCCATGGCATGTATCCCCTTCGGAACGGGAAATGACTTCATAAGGACAGTACTTCCCACCATGAAGAAGTGGGACTATGAGACCCTTCTCAAAAATCTCGATAACCTGACGGTAAAGCCCATCGATCTCATTAAGATCGACAGCTATGACATAATGGGAACACACCTGCAGAACTGGTCAGGCTATATGGACAACGTCACGTCCATCGGCCTGGATACCGTGGTCCAGGCAAATGCCAAGGCCATCGTAGATGCCAAGGATACAAAGTTCAACAGGCAGACAGCATATATAAGGTCGGCCATCTCCGGCGTATTCGGCAAGAGATGCCATGAATTCAGATATAAGCTGGAGCTGGAGGATGGTTCCATCTATGAGAGCGAGACCGACAAGCATACCCTTATAAGCATATGTAACGGAAAGTACTACGGAGACGGTTTCTGCCCCGCACCTGATGCCGATATCGCAGACGGTATCGCCAATATCTGTGCCGTGGACAACGTGCCCCTCATCAAGGCACTGGGACTTCTCCTTCTGTACCGTTTCGGAAAGCATGAGGGAAAGTCAGGTATAAAGACATTCCGCGCCACCAGTGGTGTCATAACATCCACGAGCCCTTCGCTCCAGCTGGTGGGAAACTTTGACGGTGAGGATTTCTTTGGAAACAGGATAAGGTTCGAGGTATTCCCCAAGGCTCTCAACCTGGCATTCTTCCCTGAGGATGGCTATAAGCATGAAGGAAAATAAGAAGCACAGAGGACTGAAGATCTTTCTCGGAGTTCTTTGCTCCATATTGCTGGTCATAGCCGGCTATCTGATCTATGTGTTCACTTCCTACTACAGGGTAGAGGATAGAAAGTCCCTGGATATCATCACCGAAGGATCTGCTCCTGAAGAGTTATCCTCCGGGACCACATATTCCATAATTACATATAATATCGGCTTCTGCGCCTATACTCCTGACTTCAGCTTCTTTATGGACGGAGGAAAGTCCTCCTGGGCTGAGAGCGAGGAGAGCGTCATAAAGGATGCCGATGATATCGGGAACTTCCTTAAGGAAAGGGATCCCGATCTCTATCTCCTCCAGGAGGTGGATACAGACGGTACAAGATCCTATCATGTAAACCAGTTTGAGAGGATCATGGATATCACCGGTGACGGAAGCTATATCTTCGCCCAGAACTTCGATTCACCTTTCCTTTTCTGGCCTGTATACCAGCCCCACGGAAGCAATCAGTCGGGAATAGTCACATATTCCTCCGCTGAGCCTGAAAGCTCCACCAGAAGGAGTCTTCCCGTATCGGAGTCTGTCACCAGGATCGTGGATCTGGACAGGTGTTATTCCATAACAAGGATACCCACGGATAACGGTAATCTTCTCTGCCTTTATAATCTCCACTTATCTGCCTACGGCTCTGACGCATCTGTCAGGGAAGGGCAGACCTCCATGCTGTTTTCGGATATGGAGGCTGACTATGAGGCAGGAAACTACGTAATAGTCGGAGGGGATTTTAACCACGACCTGAGAGATGAGGACACTTCCGGTTTCCCGGCCTGGGCCCAGAGCTTCCCGGTGGAAGATCTTCCCGAAGGTTTCTCTCTTGCCTTTAATGTATGTGAAGGGGAGTGCGACCTGACAGCCAACAGCTGCAGGGATACCGAATATGCATATGATCCCGGAAACACCTTTACCGTACTTCTGGATGGATTTATAGTGTCCGACAATGTAACTGTGGAATATTATGAGAATCTGGATCTGGATTTTATCTATTCAGATCATAATCCGGTATATATGGAGTTTTCCTTAAATCCCTGATCAGGCTTCAGCCTCAGGGTCCAGGTGAAGATCCTCCATCTTATGCATCCATGCTGAGAGCGCATCAGTCATCTTGTGGGGATCGTTGTCATAATCCTCACCGTGAAGGGGCTCGCCTACATAGACCCTGATCTTCTTTCTCTTCATAAAGCCTTTGAAAGGCTTGGGCCATTTGCTCTGTCTGGGCCATGCTGCATAGGCACCGGAAAGATATACAGGTACCAGGGGAGTGCCGGACTTGATGGCGATATAGCAGGCACCGTCCTTCATCTCACCCAGCTTTCCGTCATGGGTCCTTGTTCCCTCAGGGAATACGAAACATATATTACCCACCTCAACGGCCTTCTTAGCTTTGATAAGTCCTCTTACGGGATTTCCGTGGCGCTCGACGCCGATACCTCTTCCGACTCTTACGATGAGCCTTCCAAGAGCACCGTAATCAGTTGCCAGGTCAGCTCCTACCAGGGCGCACATATGCTTGAAGTGACCCCTGGGAAGGAATTTACTTATGAGAACACCATCTGCAAAGCACTGGTGGTTAGCTGCAACGACATAAGGGTTTTCCTTGGGGAAGTTCTCTCTTCCGATGCACTTGAAGTTGGTGCATATATCAGTGAGGAGCAGGAATCCCATCTTGGCCAGGTTTCCGCTGATCCCTCTCTTGGTGGGATATGAATTAGGGTCTTCCTTCTGTCTCTGTTTCTTGGGCTCACTGTTTTCGCTCATGACGCTCTCCGGAAAGTTTTATTTTTCTACCTAATAATAACTATAAATAGAAAAATGGCAATAACATTTTTTTACACCTCTTATGTTAATAATTTTACATTTCCGCAGTTTTGCCATAAAAATATTTCGTATGTCAAAGTATTTTCGCCTATAGTATGGACTTGAAAAATATAAAATGATAATATTTTCAGGAAACTTTTTTATGTATCCGGAGGTGAACATGCACCCTGTAACGGGAACACCGATATTTGAAGCGGAGAGATACTCCAATATCAGGGATCTTATCCTTACCTCATGCGAAAAGCATGCCGAAATGGATGCATTCATCTTCAGAAGGAACCCCAAGCAGTCCGAGACCCACAGATCCTATGCCGAGTTCGGCGAGGACATCAAGGCTCTCGGAACATATATCGTAAACAGTAAGTTTTCCGGCGGTAAGCTGGCGGTGGTAGGTGAGAACTGCTATGAGTGGTTCGTCACATATATATCCATCCTTTCATCCAACAGTATAGGTGTGCCCCTTGACAGGATGCTCCCTGAAGATGAGCTCATCGCTCTTCTGGAGAGGTCTGCCAGCACCATGCTCTTCTATCATCCCAAGCACCACTCCATGATGCTCTCCATCGCAGCCAAGGCTGATGCGGGAGATATCGACATCAGGGTGGAGAAGTTCATCTGCATGTACCCGGAGGGACTGGGAAAGAACGAATCCATGCCTGAGGATGAGAGGTTCGTTGACCTTTACGATCTCATCAAAGAGGGTAAGGCCTTAAGGGAAAAGGGCGACGATAAGTTCATGAATACTCCCATCGAGGAGGAGGCTTCCAAGATCATCCTCTTTACCTCGGGAACCACATCCATGAGTAAGGGCGTGCTTCTTTCACATAAGAACATCTGCTCAAATGTCTACTCCATTACCCAGACGCTCTTTGTAAAGCCGGGAGACAGGGCTTTTTCCATACTGCCCCTTCATCATACATTTGAGAACACATGTGACATGTTCATGCTGTCCATCGGCGTTTGTCTCTGCCTTGCAGATGGCCTGCGTTATATCGTAAAGAACCTTCAGGAGTGGCATCCGGATGTATGTATCTCCGTGCCCCTTCTCTATGAGAATATATATTCCAAGATCGAGACAGGAATAAAGGAATCGGGAAAGCAGAAGCTCATCGATATCATGATCCCTGTGACCAAGTTCCTCAAGAGGTGCGGCCTCGATGTGAGAAGAGCCGTCTTCAAGGATATCCTGGATAAGCTGGGCGGAAACATGAGGATGGTAGTCATCGGAGGTGCAGGTATCGATAAGAGATATATCGATGCATTCACTAACTTCGGTATCGACTTCTTCATGGGTTACGGTCTTACCGAGACGAGTCCCGTTATCTCTGTTACCAACAGTGTCTGTAATGTACACGGAAGCGTGGGAAGACCTCTTCCGGGCATCGAGGTAAAGATCGACAGCGACGATGATAAGAAGAATGCAGTAGGCGAGATCATGACAAAGTCAGACTGCGTCATGCAGGGCTACTATAATAACGAAGAGGCCACAGCCGAGGCTCTCGATAAGGACGGCTGGTTCCATACGGGTGATATGGGCTATATCGACAAGAAGGGCTCCATCCATGTAACCGGAAGGGTCAAGTCCATGATCGTCCTCACCAGCGGTAAGAAGGCATTCCCCGAGGAGATCGAGGCGCTCATCGCAGAGATCAGGGGTGTATCCGAGGTCTTTGTCTGGGGCAATAAGAATGACAGGGAAGGTATCGATATCTGTGCCAAGCTCCTTATCGACAGAAAGGAGATCGGAAAGGAACTGGGTATAACAGGAGTTCCCGAGGATTCCGATATCTCAGCATACTTAAATGACAGGCTCCACGAAGTCAACCACAAGATGCCTTCCTATAAGATCGTAAGAAACTATGTCTTCTCCGAGACGGATATGATCAAGACAACGACTCTTAAGATCAAGCGTCCCAAGGAGCAGGAGGCCATCGAGTCACTCCTTGAAAAGAACAGCGTTACCATGAGGGATATGAACGGAACAAACCTGGATCGTCTTATGTCCGTTTAATAGTATCCTTAATCTGCTATACTTATTAAAAAGCTCCAGGAGTGTGGCAGATGATCAGGATAGTCAGAACGCCTTCTTTTTCATGTCAGACAGGATCCATAATCAGCAGGGAGATCAGAAGCCCCGAAGGTACCGGGACCATATTTGTCGCGCCTGAATCCTCAAAGGCCGTCATCGAACGATATGTCATGAGATCCGTCATAGAGGAGCGCCATCCTGAGGAGGTGAAGATACCTTCCGAGAGCGGGGATACCGTTCTGATATCCGGAGCCGTTTCAGACGGCGATGTTCTGAGCTTTATCCGACTGGGCACCAGGATACTTGAGATGACAGGATCCGATGCGGGAAACGGAACTGACAGGAACCTTCTGAGAAATGCCATCTACCGCGTAATGGCCGGGCATCTTCCTGAGTTTTCCACCTTCAGGAAGTTCGCCGGAAGATTTGAATATATAGACAAGCTCATCGACCTTCTGGGTGACTTTACAAGATTCGGTATAGGTGAGGAGGAGATAGCCAGGGCCTGCGGAGAAGCAGAAGGTTCTGACGATGAGGTCTACAAGGGCAAGATATCGGATCTTAAGATCCTTATGTACTACCTGAAGAAGATGGAGGAGGAGTTCGGCCTCACCCTTCTCGAGGATCCCATAACAGCTGCCTCAAAGGTGCTCCTGAAGCTCACTGAGCAGCCGGAACTTCAGCTGAAGAGAAGATACAGGCCTCTTATGAGGTTCCTGGACAGAAGGTTCCTTGTGCTGGGCTTCGGTACCTCAAGGCTCCTGACACCCAGGGAGATAGATCTTGTAAGATGCATGAGCGCCCTGGGAAGCGAGATCGTATTTAATATCGTATCTGACGGAAATGAACCTCCTGAAGGACAGAGCATATATTATTTTGGAAACAGGTTCATAGAGCAGATCTGTGAAGCAGTCCCCGGAACCTCGGTGGAGGTCCTGGAGGGTGAGGATCCCTATAAGCCCCTTGCCTGTGCAGCTGACAATGCCATGGGATCAGAGAGGCCTGAAGATCAGATAGAGAAGACACCTGATGTCTTCAGCATCACCCTGGGTGAAGTGGACGACCGCATCGCCTATATCGCCAATGAGGTAATAAGGCTCACCAGGCAGGAGGGATACAGATATAAGGACATCAGGATAGTCTGTGTAGATGAGGCAATAATCCCCAGGCTCTACGGCACCATGAAGCTCTTCGGTCTGGAGTCCTTTGTGGACAGGAAGATAATCCTGGACAACACTCCGGTGTTCAGATATGTCATGGCTCTTTCAGAGCTGCCCTTAAGGCACTTCGCCCTGGAGGATGTGCTCCGTTTCATGAGAAACGGCCTTTCGGGAGTCCTTCCCTCTGATGCGGACCTTTTCGAGAATTACTGCGTCAAGTCGAATATCTCAGGAGAAAAGAGGATCTTCGACAGGGAATTCTTCACATCGGGTAAGAAGTACATCATGACCACCCTGGATGACGGACGCCAGGTCCCGGCTGCGGAGTATCTCTGGGAGAGGGTAGTGGAGAGGGTGCTTATGCCCGCCCACGATACAGCTTTTTCCGTTTATAACAGAAAGACCATATCAGATAAGGCCATGGCCCTGGCTGAACATGTCGATTCGAAGAACCGTCATATCAGGGCTCTTGCAAAGGAACTGACAGAGGACGGAAGAGATGAGACTGCCTCGGCTCTTGTCAGGGGATATAAGGAGGTCATGACCCTTCTTACAGGTCTTACCGCCATCTATAACGACGTTCCCGTCACCCATGACGTATTCTGTTCTCTTATAAGGATCGACATGAGGAACAAGTCCCAGGGCACCATCCCGCTGAAGGTGGATTCCGTGGAGATAACCACAGTGGACCAGGCCTTCATAACCCCGTGCCGGGCGCTTTTCGTGATAGGTGCCACGGAGAGCAACTTCCCCTTCGGAAGGGTATCTGACGGAGTCATGTCCCGCCTTGAGCTGGAAAAGCTGTCGGAGGGCTCGGGAGTCACCATCCCTGATAAGGCCATCCTTCAGAACAGGCAGGAATTCGTAACTTCCGCCCTGATGTTCTGCGCCTGTACCGACAGGATCTTCTTTGTAAGTTCAGACAGGGAGGAACTCAGCAGGACAGTTGCTTTCTTCGAAAAGTACTCCGCTCACCCGGTGGATATGATATTTAAGACCCCGGTATACGGAAAGCCGGGACAGGGCCGCCACGACTACGAAAAGGCATATATCGACCCTGAGGTCATGAGCGGCATCATAGGTGATGAGCTCCGTGTAAGCGTATCCTCCCTGGAGAAGTATAATAAGTGCCCCATGGAATATATGCTGGAGGAGATACTGAAGATAAAGCAGCGTGACGACGGCAGGAAAGTAGGCGCCAACAACATGGGTACCATCCTGCATGATATGTACCAGTTCGGTTTTGAGGAGACCATAAAAGAGCACGGCACTCCCGAAAAGCTCATAAGCTTCGCCGACGAACTGGAAAGCGATCCTGATAAGCTCCATCAGCTGGCTATGGATCTGTTTAACGGCTACTGCGGAAGATCCGAGAACACCTTCGAAAAGACAGAGGACTTCTTTGCCCTGGCAGGCAGGAAGGCCATGAGGATCTTTGAGTATACATACCCCTCCATCGTCAGGGAGGCGGGAAGCAAGGGATATGTCCCCAGCGACTTTGAGATGGACCTTAAGAAGCTGGATCCTCCCATGACCATAGAGGCCCTGGGCAAGCATTTCCTGTTCTCAGGATATATCGACCGCGTGGACAAAAACTATATAGACGGAAAGTATCGTGTCATCGACTATAAGAGCGGTGATAAGAAGGTGGACTTTAAGGATGCCCTGGCAGGCATCCAGATACAGCTCTTCGCCTATGCCGATGCGGTGATGAAGAGAGAGGGTGAAGGCAGCGTCACTGATGCGGGATACTTCGAGATAGGCCTTAAGCCCGATAAGGACGGCATAAAGCTGGAACCCAAGATGGCTTCCCTGAAGGATCAGGAATTTGATGACGTGGTCTCCTACGTACGATATATCATAAACGAGGACTGTAATAAGATCGCATCAGGTGAGTCCCCGGCGCTCATAAATTCAGAAGCCGGAGATTCACAGAGAACGGGCTGCGAATATTGTCCCTTCAAGGGAGGGTGCGGCAACAACAGTTCCGATCCTAAGAAGAATTATGTTTCCGATGTCATTGATCCGGAGACCGGATATATTGAAAAGCCAAAGCCGGAGGATCTGATCGCCGAGATGAACAGAAGAAGGGAGGGCAGAAGATGAGCGATCCTAAAGAAGATAAGATCATCCTGTCAGGAGAACAGGAAGCCATAGCTGATGCTCCCATAGGAAATACCCTTGTTTCTGCCGCTGCCGGTTCCGGTAAGACCACCGTCCTTGTTGAAAGGATCATAAGGGGTGTCATAAACGGCACATTCTCAGCCGATGAGATACTTGTAGTAACTTTCACCCGTGAAGCTGCCGCAAATATCAGGAACAAGATAAATGAACGTGTCAGGGATAAGATGACCGCCCTTATGGCGGACGGCTCTTCTGATCCCGTTACCATAGCAAGGCTCAAAAAGCAGCTGGATCTTCTGCCAAACAGTTATATCCAGACCTTCGACGCCTTCTGCGCCAGGGTCATCAAGGAAAGATCCTATGTTTGTGCCGACAATGACGATGTGGTCTCTGCCGAGAGTGCCGTATCCGTACTGGAGGGTGCTGAGCTGGATGTAATGATCCCCAAGGCTGCCAGGACCGTCATAATGAACAAGTATCTGACAGATCCTGATCCCGGGTTCTACAGCCTTACCGACATGTTCGGAAACGGCAGGACTGACGACAGCCTGGCTGAAGCCCTGGCATCTGTCTATAAGAAGCTCCGAAGCCTTCCTGACTATCTTTCCTATCTTGACGAGATGCTGGAGAAAAGGGAGGATGCTGACGACAATGAAGAGATCTTAGGTCTTGAAGATCTCACCGACCGTATCCTGGAACTCCTGGATCATATCGACGGAGATCTCATAGATGAACTGAGATCCCTTGTTCCTGATCTCTATTTCGTAAAGAACGGAAATGACAAGAGACAGCAGGCCATGTATGAGCTTCTTGACAGCGTCCTTTCTTATTCCGAAAGGGTAAAGAGGGAAACGGCGGAAGAGACTGATCCCTACAGGAAGCTCCAGGTGATAAAGGACTTCAGCGAGCTTATGGACAGGGAGGTCTGTCCCAAGACCAATATGCACCAGGGCCTTCCGAAGATATCGGAGGATTATCCTGCCAACGCAGAGTTCCTGAAAAGGTACACGCCCATTGCAGCCTTCTTCTATGCTTTCAAGAAGATCCTCTTTGAGGGCAGGGCGAAGACTGGCTATTCGGGATGTGCTACAGGTATGGAGCTGCCTGAAGATTATGTAAACTTCTTTGAGACTGACCGGGATACCCTCCTGGAGTACCAGAGGAAGAGGACAGGATATGCCAGGAGTTTTGTGGATCTTCTCTACAGGCTGGATACGGAATTTTCAGCCCTTAAGAGAAATGCCCACGTCATGGACTATCCGGACCAGGAGCATATCGCAAGGCTCATCCTCTCAGATCCCGACGCAGGCTCCTTCTACAGGGAGAAGTTCAAGGAGATCTATATCGACGAGTATCAGGACAACAGTGCCCTTCAGGACAGCATCATAGAGCTCTTCGAAAGGCCTGAGGGCAATGTCATCAGGGTGGGAGATGTCAAGCAGAGCATCTATAAGTTCAGGAACGCCGATCCGTCACTCTTCACCCGGAAGATGAAGGATTTCACCGGCGATGACCCGGAGGGTACCCTCATGACCCTTACCTGCAACAGAAGGTCCACTCCCGAGATCCTGGACTTCGTAAATATGATCTTTGAGCAGACCATGACGGAAAAGGGATCCGAGATCGAATATGATGAGTCCCAGAAGCTGAACCATCCCACGGGAACTCCCTGCGGCGTGGTGCCCAGGGTCCTTATCGCCAATATGGCAGATGATGCCACCGGCGGTAAGACGAGAGAAGAAAGAAATGCCTATAAGCTCCAGGAGATCGGTGCTTTACACGAAGTAAAGAGATATATAGATGAGGGCTGGAAGCCTGAAGATATCTGCGTCATTACAAGAAAGCGGGGCACAGCCTCCAGGATCGCAGGACTTCTGAACAGTAACGGTATACCTGCCAAGTATTCAGATGAGGTCAGGCTCTTCGGTGACAACGATATACACGGAATAGTAAATGCCATTATGGCCCTGTCCAATGAACTGAGGGATGAGTA
>CACXGG010000242.1 GCA_902767145.1 Oscillospiraceae bacterium
AGAGGGCCCAGCCTATTACATATGCCCACTATCTGACTGCATATATCGAGATGTTCCTCCGTGACCGTGACCGTCTTGAAGAGGCTGCAGCAAGAGCAAATGTCTCTCCTCTTGGTTCAGGAGCACTTGCAGGAACCACCTATCCCCTTGACCGCGAGTCAGTGGCAGATGAGCTTGGCATGGACGGTGTGACCCTCTGCTCCCTTGACGGTGTAGCAGACAGGGATTTCGCCATTGAATTTGCATCTGCAGCATCTATCCTTATGATGCACCTGTCCCGTATGTCCGAGGAGATCATCCTCTATGCATCCCAAGAGTTCAAGTTCTATGAGCTTGATGATGCTTATTCCACAGGATCCTCCATGATGCCCCAGAAGAAGAATCCCGATGTAGCTGAGCTTACCCGTGGTAAGACCGGACGCGTCTATGGAGATCTCATCTCACTTCTCGTGATCATGAAGGGGCTTCCCCTTACATATAACAAGGATATGCAGGAAGTTCAGGAATCCTTATTTGACGTCATCGACACCATCAAGGCTGTCCTTCCTCCCTTCACCGGCATGATCAGGACAATGACTATCCGTAAGGACAATATGGAGGCAGCTGCCCTGGGTGGATTTACAAATGCAACAGATCTGGCAGACTATCTCGTACGTAAGGGTATCCCCTTCCGTTCCACCCATGAGATCTCAGGAAAGCTAGTACATTACTGTATCGAGAATAATACGACTCTGGAGAAGCTTTCCCTTGATGAATTCAGGAAGTTCTCAGATCTCATCGAAGATGATGTATATGATGCCATCTCCCTTGAGACCTGCGTAAATAAGAGGACTATCACAGGAGCTCCCGCTCCCGATACTGTAAAGAAGTATCTGGATAACCTTTAATCATCCGGGATAATAATATCATCCATGTTAGTTAGAAGCGCTGCATCGATCAGCGCTTTTAATCTGCTTACATCAAAGGAATATCCGTCATTTAACCTGTAGAAGATCACATCCTTAAACTCCAGAAGTCCCGCATCAAAGTAGTTCTTCTTACGAAGCTCTGATTTCCTGAAATACGATTCCTGATCCAAAGCACCGTCAACTTCAAGAGCCAATGGCTTTTCAACCAGATGCAGATATATGGTGACATCTGGATAGAACGACTTGAACTTATCGGATTCTATCTTTATCTCCGTCTTATAATCATATCCCAGCTGCTCTATCGCCTGACAGGCAAGAAGCTCGTTCTTGGACCTGAGCATATGTCCCTTATACTCGATGGGCCTGTCATTCTCCACCAGATTCTGCCCTGACCGGCTTTTGAAATACAGATCCTTATCAAGTAACGATCCGGTCTTATGCCTGAGCGGGTACCTGATCTCCCTGGGCTTTATCTTATAGATCGAATCCCACTCCTCCTCCAGCTCCTTTATCTTTGCTCTGATCCTAATTGATTCCTGTATCAATTCGTAATAGATCTTTCCTTTCTTCGAACTGATCTGATAGCATTTCTTATTCCTGTAGCTGATAGAAGGATCAGCCGGATCTTTCGATATATAAACAACAGGTATTCCTTTATGACAGCCTACATTACCGAACGGGAGCTTGTTCAGTTGGTCTTTATAGTATGAGATAAGTAATTCATGGTGCAATCTGTTTAACATGATCTGATATTACATGCTGTATATGCGTTTTAGGACGACAATCGGATACAATCCGATACAATTTGTCGTCGCATAGTGCACATATCAGAAATAGATAAATGTGTAGATTGAATAATTCTCCGAATTTGGGTCATCTTAAGCTAATACGTCCAAAATTCGGAGAATTTAGGGTGGAATTCTCCGAATTCAGGTTGTTTAAGTAAAAGTAGGGACATAAATCGGAGAATTTTAAAAGCTCCGCAGGTTAATGCGGAGCTTATTGATCGATTTTCAGCTTGTTCAGGACTTTTTCAGGTCGATTATTACCCAGTCATAGTCGAAGAGCCTGTATTCTGTGCCGCAGTGGGGGCATTTGTTCAGATGCATGGCATCGAAGGTGCCGGCACAGTTTCCACAGTTGACTGCATGGATGGAGAAACCGTAATCTTCCACAGCATCCATCTTCTTTGCAACTTCGAGAGTATAGAATTCGTTCTTAGTTGTCAGCTTATCCTCGAGATAGTATGTTGTAGCGATATAGATTGAGACATTTACGTGAAGATAGCCGTTATTTACCTTAAGGCCGTTATACTTCATGGATCCTCTGTAATCCAGATCCACGATATCGTCCATATAGGACAGATCTTCCTTGGCGGTGATGACGGACAGGTCGGATCTGTTCTCTGCATAGACGACTGACCTGAACAGCGAGATCATCTTGCCTTCAAACAGCTCATAGGAGAATTCCTTATCATATACTGACATCTCCCTTTCCATCTTCTTCTTTGTAAACCTGGCTGCACCAAGGCTCATGGTCTTAACACCGGTGCCGATGAGCTTAGCCATGAAGTAGTACAGGAAGAGCATTGAGAAAAATAAGTAGTAGACTAATCCGCTTAGAAGGCCGAAGAAAAATCCGCCCAGGACGCCGATCAGTACTCCGGCCCATAAAGGATTTCCTTCAGTATAGATATTCCTGCCGGTCATGATACCTGAAACAGTTGCGGTAATGACAGCTGCGACTATTGTCGCGATGATTATGACCCTAAATTCAGAATTTGCAGAGAGATTGGGATAAGTATAAAAGCCCGTTACGCAGGGATAAGTCTGCTTCATCCTGAAGCTGGTTCCGCACATGGGACAGCCGTTACTGAAACTTCCAACAGGCGCAACATGGCCGCAGTTAGGACATGTATATGTCTCATCTATATGCTGATCCCTGTCAAGGATATAGGCGTAGAGGACATCCTTGCCTCTTCCCGTCTTACCAACAACGTTATCATCCTTATAGAACGTGGTCCTGTAATCGCAGTCCTTAAACAGCATATTATAGTGATAAGGCGGCTTTTCTCTGGAGATGCATGAATTAAGATCATCCTCATTGATCTTTCTTATCTCCTTTTTAAGCTTCAGTCCTTTGTTCTTAAGCCTTTCAGCATGCTCCTGAAGATAGAAGTTGAAATCCGTTGAAGACACATCGGGAAGTGTCCCGTTATCGTAAAATGCGATAAGCTGGTCAAAGAACTTGTCTCTTAAAGGTTTGTA
>CACXGG010000243.1 GCA_902767145.1 Oscillospiraceae bacterium
GTATAGAGGATGGGATGTTCAACTGCTCCGAAGAATTCGATGATGTGGTCTTCGTCTATATCCAGGACTTCCTTTACCAATCTGTAGAATTCCTTCTTGTCGGGCTGCTCGGTGTAGAACTGTTTCCAGCCTCCTCCCATGGTGATCATGCTCCCTTTGGGCATCTTGTATCTTATGCCCTTTGCCTTCATGTCCTTCAGGAGGAAATATGTATAGGCGGGAAATCCGATGGTCCTCATGGGGAACTTTGATCTTGCGCACTTTTCCATGGCCTTAAGGACACGGTCCCAGTTGAGCTTATAGCCTGAACCGGTCATCTCCAGGGCAAAGGTCCTGGACTTTGCGGGAGCAAAGAAAGTGAAGCCGTAGGCGGTCTTACTGAAGGCCGTCTTATTTGTCTTAGTGGGCTGGTACCCGAAGATTATGTAGTTGGTGGGCTTAATGGACCACAGTTTATGATATCTTCCCACATTTATGACCATATGGGCTCCGGTCATAAGGCTCTTCAGGTCAAATCCGATCCTGGACATGGAGCCTGAGGTACCTGAAGAGGTTGCCTTTATAAACAGCTTTCTCTCGGGAACGCTGGTAAGGGTATGATGCTTGAGATAAAGGGTGGGGATGAAGGGAAGATCTGCCAGGTCATCCATGGTATTTATGTCGTCCGGGGAAAATCCTGCTTCGTCCAGGATGCGCTTGTAATCGCTGCAGCCCTTATAGCAGAAATTGCAGGTCTCGCGAACAGATGAGACGAACAGATCATCCGTCTTACTAAGGTCATAGATATGCCTGGTCCTGAAGAGTTTACCTGTGCTGCTCATCCTCTTTTCCGTCCTTGATCAATTATACCATATGTCTTCCTGGTGAGCCTTTTATTATAATCTCTGTATTTATTATTCTTATGGTGCTATAATCTATAAGTTATTCTTGATATTATGGGGAGGAATGGGCTTGAATATACTGTCGCTTCTGTATGATCTTCTGATCGGGCCGCTGCAGCTCCTCTTTGAGTTCATTTTTTCGGTCTCCTATGACAATATCAAGGATCCCGGTATCTGCATCATCATCTTAAGTATCGTTATGAACTTCCTGGCTCTGCCTCTTTACAGCAGGGCTGATAAGATCCAGCATCAGAGCAAGGAAAGGGAAAAGGAGATAGCTCCCATGATCGATCATATCAAGTCCTGTTTTAAGGGCGATGAGCGCATCATGATCCTTCAGACTTTTTACAGACAGAATGATTATCATCCTCTTTCCACTCTTAAGAGCTCAGTTTCACTCTTCCTTCAGATACCGTTCTTTATGGCAGCCTACAGGATGCTGTCATCCCTGGCTCTTCTTTCAGGAAAGAGCTTAGGTCCCGTTTCTGACCTGGGAGCTCCCGACGGACTTATCGTTATCGGGGCAGTATCCATAAATCTTCTGCCCATCCTTATGACAGCCATCAATCTGGTGTCCAGCTGCGTATACCTCAAGGGCCATTCCCTTAAGGAGAAGATCCAGATGTTCGCTGTCGCTGCCATCTTCCTGGTTCTTCTGTATAACTCTCCTGCAGGCCTGGTCTTCTACTGGACCTGCAATAACATATTCTCGCTTCTCAAGAACATCCTGCTCCCCAAAAGGGAGAAGAAAGTGGAGAAAGCTCCCGTCAGGGATCCGATGTCTACAGGTATCTTTGTCCTGAGCGGCATCTACTGTTCGCTCTTTATTGGACTTTTGATCCCTTCCAATACCGTGAGTTCGTCTCCCTCGGATTTCATCGATATGTTCTTTTATACCGATCCGGTGTACTACCTCGGTTATTCCCTTGCTCTGGCTTTCGGCACTTTCGTCATCTGGACCGGAGTTTTCTATTATCTTTCAAGTGTCAGGGTCAGAAAGATCATGAGCATGGTCATGCTGTGCCTTTCAATACTGTTTACCATAGACTATTCCGTTATAAAGGCAGATCACGGGTCTCTTACGAGTGCCCTGAGATATACGGCGGCGGATCTTGATCCCGCACGCTATCTTATTGAGAGCATCATCCTTATCCTGATCATTGTCTGTGGCGTTTATCTAATGCAGAGATACGTTAGGAATTATGTCCGTTATCTCTGTATCGCAGGAGTCATCATCGTTTCCGTCTCCGGTATCTATAACATCCACAGGATCCACGAACAGCTGAAGGGATATACATATCTTTCAGACCAGCTGGATTATGCACAGATCGATCTGGATCCTGACGGTAATAATGTGGTGGTCATAATGCTGGACAGGGCGGTGGGCTATATGGTGCCTTATATCTTCGGTGAGTTGGATCAGCTGGAGGAGCAGTTTGACGGATTTACATACTATCCCAACACAGTTTCCTTTGGTGCCCATACTAACTTTGGTTCGCCGGCTCTTTTCGGAGGATATGACTATGTTCCTGAGATGATGAACGAGAGATCGGATGAACTTCTGGTGGACAAACATGATGAGGCACTGAAGGTGCTTCCGGTGCTTTTCTCAGAAAATGGTTACGATGTTACCGTATGTGATCCTTCCTATGCAGGATATATGAGCATCCCGGACCTTTCCATATATGATGACTACCCTGAGATCGATACTTATGTCACCCATGGAAGGTTTAACCCCATGAAGGAGGAGATGGTCCTGGAGACAGGAGAGATCTACGAGAGGAACCTTTTCTGTTACTCTCTTTTCCGTGCCGCTCCATTGTTCCTTCAGGGACTTTTATATGACAACGGTTTCTATAACTATCCCGATCATCTGAACGATCTTGAATATACGGCAGTAATGTCTTCTGACGGCCAGAAGATGATCGGCTATGATACTGAGTTCATGGATTCGTTTACAGTCCTTGACCAGCTTCCTGATATCACTTCCACGGATATATCGGGAAGGGGGTCCTTCACTGTGCTCGTTAATTACACTTCACATGCCCTGGCAATCCTGGATGAGCCTTCGTATCTTCCGGAATACAGGGTCAACAATACTGATTATAATGAGGCTCATCCCGACAGGTTCGTTTCTGACGGTGAGGAGCTCCTCATGTCCAACTATCTTCAGTATGCCATCTATAACACCAATGCGGCTGCATATGTCCAGCTGGGTGAATGGTTCGACTATCTGAGGGAACAGGGCCTTTATGACAATACCAGGATCATCATCGTTTCCGACCACGGCTATGATCTTGATCTTCTCGAGTCCAGGACAGATGGAGAGTTTTCATCTGAGTACTACAGCCCGGTGCTCCTGGTGAAGGATTTTGATTCCCACGGCTTTACTGTATCCGATGAGTTCATGACAAACGCTGATACGGCTTATCTTGCCACCAGAGGTCTCATAGAAGATCCGGTGAATCCCTTTACGGGTAATCCCATCGACACAGCATATAAAGATGACGGTGAGGTGCTGGTATTCGCCTCTCACGAATATATGATCAACGAAAACAACGGCAATACCTATATACCCGGTCCCTGGTACAGCGTCAGCGGGGATATGAGAGATATGGATAACTGGGAGTACGAAGGGGAATGGTAATGGACATACTGAGGATCTTATATCAGATTGTCATAGGGCCACTGGAGCTCCTGTTTGAGTTTGTCTTTTCCAGGTCCTATAAGATCATCGGCAACCCCGGGATCTGTATCATCATCTTAAGTATCGTGATGAATATCCTGGCCCTGCCGCTTTACAGAAGGGCAGATATGATGCAGAAGCAGGCCGCCAACAAGATGAAGGCGGTACAGCCATGGCAGGACCGTATCAGAAAGACTTTCAAGGGCGATGAGCGCTTCATGATGCTCCAGGCCTA
>CACXGG010000244.1 GCA_902767145.1 Oscillospiraceae bacterium
ACTTTCCGGGAGAAATCAGCCGTTCCCAGCCAAAAAACACCCGAAATTGCCAGCAACCTCTCCCTATAGGGAGACTTCCCGGGAGAAATCAGCCGTTTCCGGACAAAAAACACCCGAAATTGCCAGCAACCTCTCCCTATAGGGAGACCTCCCGGGAGAAATCAGCCGTTTTCGGACGAAAAACACCCGAAATTGCCAACAACCTCTCCCTATAGGGAGACTTCCCGGGAGAAATCAGTCAACAAGCCGGGCGGCGGCGCGGGGGATTCCCGAAAAAAACGTTAAAAACTTCATTTTTGGGGAATATTTGTAATAATTCCCGAAAAAGCCACTTTCGATTCCCGATATCGGGAATCTTTAGCGGGAATAAAAAAGAGGCTGTTATTTAAACAGCCTCCTTATCTTTATGCTTTTGCTTTCGTTTGCCCTATATCGGGTTTCAGCACCTTATTCAGGAACAGGATGGTCCCCACCATAAGAGCGACGCCTATGAGCAGAGAAACAGCTGCATTCTGGACTATACCTGCGATCAAATATGTGAAGAAGGATACGCCTGCGGCAGTGAGCGCATAGGGCAGCTGTGTGGAAACATGGGCGATGTGGTTACATCTTGCTCCCGCAGAGCTCATGATGGTGGTATCTGAGATGGGAGAGCAGTGGTCACCGCAGACAGCTCCTGCCATACATGCGGAAACGCAGATGACTGCCAGGATATTTCCGTCCTCAAGAGGGAAAGCCTTGAGAGTGATGGGGATAAGGATACCAAATGTTCCCCAGCTTGTTCCCGTTGCAAAGGAAAGACCTACGGCGATAAGGAAGATGATGGCCGGCAGGAAGCTCAGGAAGGATCCCTTGCTCTGATCAACAAGATCTGCAACATACTCAGCTGCACCCAGGGAATCGGTCATTGCCTTGAGTGTCCACGCGAGAGCGAGGATGGTTATAGCCGGTACCATAGCCTTAAAGCCTTCAGCTATGCAGTCCATGCAGTCCTTGAAAGGAAGTATCCTCCTGGTAAGGTAGCTGACGAGGGTTATGAGAAGAGCGACGAAGGAACCGAAGACAAGTCCTACTGAAGCATCAGAATCCGCAAAGGAATCAACAAAAGATGCTCCGTCGAAGAATCCGCCGGTATAGATCATGCCGATAACACAGCAGATGATGAGGGAGATGATGGGAAGCACCAGGTCGATGACCCTTCCCTTACCTTTTACCTTCTCCTCTGCTGCTGAAGTCACATTGTCGTTTACGGTGAAGAGATCGCCCTTGAGAGCATTCTCCTCGTGCTTCTTCATGGGGCCGTAATCAAGCTTGAATACAGCCATGAGCACCATCATGAGGATGGTGAGGATAGCGTAGTAGTTATAAGGAATAGCCCTGATAAACAGCATAAGGCCGTTGGTGCCTTCAGGAGCAAATCCCGATACGGCAGCAGCCCATGAGGATATGGGTGCGATGATACATACGGGAGCTGCAGTGGCATCGATGAGATATGCCAGCTTGGCTCTGGAGATCTTCTGTCTGTCCGTAAGGGGACGCATAACGCTTCCTACCGTAAGGCAGTTGAAGTAATCGTCGATGAAGATAAGGCATCCCAGTGCGATGGTGGCGATCTGGGATCCGATCCTGGACTTAACGTGTCTGCTGGCCCATTCACCGAAGGCCGAGGAGCCTCCCGCCTTGTTCATCAGGGAGACTATGATACCCAGGAACACAAGAAATACCAGGATACCCACGTTATACGGGTCAGACAGCTGGGCGACAAGCCCTTCGTTGAAGATATGCTCCATCGTTCCGACGAAGCTGAAGTTTGAATAGAACAATCCTCCGACGATGATACCGACAAAAAGGGAGCTGTATACTTCCTTTGTGATCAGTGCCAGAAGGATAGCAACCAGTGGTGGCACTAACGCCCAGAATGTTGCATACATAGATTACCCTCGCTTTTTATATGATCTTTATTAAATACCTATTATCAGTAGCCCAGGTCCTCTCCAACAAGGATGACCTTGATCCTTCCCTCGATCATGGAAGCTCTCGTGACTACTATCTGACAGCAGATGGAATCCTTGATACACTTTCCGCATCTGCCGGTCTTGGCACAGGGAGTATCCCTGTTAAGTCTTACAGTATTAGGGGGAGAAGCAAAGTTATGGACTCTCTCGATACCTTCGTCCCTGTTATTGACTACTTTATTCATACCGGCTACCACGATGACCTGCTCAGGTCCGTAGATCAGGAAACTCACCCTGTTTCCCCTGCCGTCTATATTGATGAGCTCGCCGTCAAGAGTTATGGCATTGGTGCTCATGAGGAATACATCGGAATTGATGATCTCAGCATTCATCTGCTTTCTCTCTTCGTCAGTGGAAGCATTCTCCCTGATGATCAGCTTATGGCCTGCTGCGACGATATCGTCCTTGACGCCCATATCATCTATGGTCATGGAGCCGCCGTAGGAAACGGTCTTGCTGCCTTCTCCCATGAGCTCTAAGATCTTGGCCTTGGCGCTTTCCGTATCAGGACAGTAATAGCCTTCCATCTTGCGGAGCTGGAGTTTCTTGATGATGGACTCAGCCTGGTTTCTGTAGAATGTCTTCTTATGTTCGTTCATCTGACCTTCCTCCTTTTATCCGAAGAGTTTTTTGAAAAAGCCGCCTTTTTTCTCTTCTGCGGCTTCCTTTTCAGCCTGCTTTTCCCTTTTTCTCATCATCCTGGTGCAGTAGCCCTCAAGATCCACATTTCTGGGGAATGCCGCGGCCACCTTATCCACCAGTTCATCATCAGCCGCCATAAAGGCCAGCTTTGTGATATCCGTAACGATAACTTCCACGGAAGCCTTTTCGTGCATCATCTTTAAAGGCGCCGTCCAAAGCTCCTTATTTCCGTCGGCGAAGGGGAGTTCATCAGAAATGATGTCCTTAAGGTCTATATCCTTATCAAATCCGGAGATAACGCCCCAGTTCATGGTGGCAAGCCTGTTCTCGCTCATGAGCTTTTTCATGACATCTCCCCTGACGAAAAAATAACTTCCGTCACCGCAGTGGTCATAATTGAAAAAGATGGAATCCCATCCGCTCATATCGGAAAAAAGCCAGTTATAATCCAGGACCCTATCACCCATAGCGGCGAAAACAGGGGCTACCCTGGTACACATTTCACTTGAATTATCAGCAAGAAAACCTTTCATATAAGTGCCTTCCTATAAAAAGATACAAATAGATTATAGTCAATCGACACAGACTTTTACAGTTATTCTTTTGACAAATCATCCTTTTGGTTGATTATCAAAAAGTCCCACATGGCTATAATGAGATCATTAAAACCGTACACAAAGGAGGACGTTTTCATGAAAAAACGCATTATCGCAACAGTGATCGCTTCATCGATGCTGTTCGGCGTAGCAGCTATGACATCATCATGCTCAACTGCTACCGACACAGACGAAGAGGTCGAGGAGTCTGAAGAGGAAGAGGAGGAAGAAGAAGAATCCGAAGCTACTGAAGCTGAAGAGACAGAAGCTCCTTCCGATGATCTCGCCACTCTTGAAACAACCCTGTGGTCTGTTTCATATGACGACACTCTCTGGCAGTATGATGAAGAATACATAAGTGACAGTGACACTTACTGCTATGCAACACTTTATATCCCCGGTGCAACTGAGGATGATGCAAATGTCTGTGAGGTCATCATCGAGGCTTCCATCGAGTCCGCTTCCGGATTCAGGGATTCCCTTTACAACCGCGGTTATGACGAGCTTACATATTCCGAGGGCGGATATGACACAACAAACGTAGCCGGCCTTGATCTTCTTGAGTATGAAGGTTACTACTGGGGCTGGGATGCAAAGATCTACTTCAACCGCTTCGTAGGTGAAGGCGCTACAGTAGAGATCATCGTTTCCGATCCCACAAATGCTGATGCACAGGCACTTCTTGACAACCTTACATTCAACCTCACAGATACAGGTAATGTAGATATTCCCTGGTCCTGGGAAGGTGAGCCTATCAACAACGGTTCTTTCACCGCTTCTGTTGATTCCTATACACTTACAAGCACACAGCTCGTAATGGACGAGCCCTTCATCTCCCACGATACATTCGACGAGCGTATCGGTGTCGTAGGTGATTCCCTTTACATCCTTGACCAGAGCGTTATGAGAAAGTACACCATCGCTGACGGTGCTCTCGTATTCGATCAGGAGTTTGAGCTCGACGACGATTACACAGAGATGAGCATCACAACCGACGGCAGGATCATCCTTTCCGCTTTCTTCCAGGTAATCGAGTGGAACGACGGCGAGATCGTAAACACATTTGATGATGTTGATTACCTCTCCGTATCACCCGACGGAACATGGGGCGTATCCTGGTTCGCAGGAAGCGATGTTGACCTTGTTGATATCGCAGCTGACGGTTCCACAACACTTACTCCCGTAACTCTTGAGACAGTTGGTACAGTATCTGCTGTAAACGTTTATGACGACTGCTTCATCGTATCCGGTTATAACGACGAGTCCTCCGAGGCTGAGATCTATGTCTACAACAGAGACGGATCCCTCGATAAGGTACTTACAGAGACAGGTGAAGACTGGGGCATCGGTTCTGTTACATTCGTAGCTAAGACATCTAACGGCTTCATGGCTATGGACGGCAACATGAGAACTGTAGCATTCTGGTCCAACGACGGAACATATATCGGCAAGGTTGAGGATTCCGACCTCTTCGGTACATGGTATCCCTGGTTCTGCGGAAGCTGCATAGCTGCTGACGGCACATTCTACACAGTAATGACTGAGGATCGTGACGACGAGTCCGCTATGGAGGCTATCGTATTCACAGTTGATGGATTCTGATAATCATTCAATACCCCTCTCGAAAAAGGGCTGCTCCGGAAGGAACAGCCCTTTTTCTTTTTTGGTCATCGTTTTATCAGAAACTGTAGTTGATGGACCTCTTCATGAGGATGACTTCAGGAGCCTTAAGTGACTTGAGTTCCTCTTCAGTTGCAACACCCTCCATTATGGTGGTGGCAAGAAGAGGTATCCCGCATCTTTCGGAAGCCTCCAGGACTGTCTTCTCCCCATCCAGCACTTCACTGAAGGTAGTCTGCTCCAGAAGGTTCGTGTTGTTTATAAATCCGCTGATCTTCATCCTGGATGCCTCCTGAAGCTCGGATCCCATCTTCAGGATCCCCTCCACATCGGCAGTAAAAGGCCTTAAGGTATTGACTACCATGATAAGGTTGCTGTCGATCTTTTCAAGCCTGCTCTTAAGAGATCCCAGGACATTGGCACCCATATCCTCTCCGCCGATATCAAAGACACCGGAATAATCCTCATCGTCGAAGATTACATACATCTCCCCGGTAAGGACTGGAGCATCCACATTTGAATTCGCATAGGAAGGGATTATCACCCTGATGCCGTTCTTCTCAAGAAGCTCCTTTGCATCGGCTGAACGGTAGAAGGGATTTACTATATCCATATCCGCCATCAGGACTTTCCCGGAGGGTCTGTCCTCCTTCATCTTAAGAGCGCAGTTAACGGCAACTTCAGACTTTCCGCTTCCGTATGCGCCGATCATTATATTCAGTCTTTTATCTGTAAAGAGCATTTCTTTTCTCCTTAAACCAAAGTAGCGATGGTAACTCCGTCGTCGCCCTCGCCCTGATATCCGGCCCTGTGGGACCTGACACGGACATCTCCGGTGAGCATGGTATCTATGGCGGATCTTAGAGCCCCCGTGCCCTTTCCGTGTACGATCCTTATCTCATGGATACCTGCCAGCTGGCAGTCGTCGATATATGTATCCAGGGCACTTTCGGCTTCAGCCACCGTCTTTCCGATGAGCATGATCTCGGACATGACAGTCCTCGCCTTATCCATCCTCATCTTTGTGGAAGTGCTGGCCTGGTATTCACGGGCTTTTTCGAACCTGTTCTTCTTCTCTTCCCTCTTATCAGGCTCTTTCTGGGCAGCTGTGGGAGTACGGAGCTGTGACAGTTCCACTGTATATGTCATATTTCCAGAGGAGATACGGACCTTCTTGTTCCTTCCTCCGGGAGCGGATACAACTGTACCCGTGACGTTCATATGGGGAACGAAATACTGCTCACCCTCTTTGACAGCCTTGGGTGCCTCACCGGGAAGGGATACTGCATCGAGCTTATCATCCTCTTCGTCACTTCGAAGATCTGATATACCTGCCCTGAGCCTTCTTCTTATCCTGTCCAGTTCCTCGGCAGACTCCTGGTGGGAAGTCTTCTTCGCATTCTTCTTTGCAGATCTTATGAGCTCGTTAAGTTCCTCTTCCTTCTCCTCCAGGATCCTCTTCTGTTCTGCCCTGGAATCGTTCAGGATCTTTGTCTTGGAAGCCTTGAGAGCCTTTCTCTCGTCCTCCAGTTCCTTAAGCTTCGACGACAGTTCCTCATTGAGCCTTAAGTTCTCTTCCTTGAGCCTCTCAGCCTCCTTACTGTTGGCCTCAGCCTCAGAAAGGAGCCTTTCGTAGCTCATCTCATCATCTGTGAGCCTGCCTGTGGCATTTTCGATGATCCTGGCAGGAAGTCCCAGCTTCTTTGAGATAACGAAGGCATTACTTACGCCGGGCATTCCGATTATCAGCTTATATGTGGGGGACAATGTATCCGTATCGAACTCGCAGGCAGCATTCATGACGCCGTCCTTGGTGACGGCATAAGCCTTGAGTTCCTTGTAGTGGGTGGTGGCCATGGTAACGCAGTCCTTTTCGAAAAGCTCATCAAGGACAGACACCGCCAGGGCAGCACCTTCCGTGGGGTCGGTACCGGAACCCAGCTCGTCCAGGAGCACCAGGGACTTTCCCCTTATGTTCTTGAGTATAAAGACGATATTGGACATATGGGCAGAAAAGGTGGAAAGGCTCGCCTCGATGCTCTGCTCATCTCCTATATCAGCCAGCACCCTGTCAAATACCGCCATCTCGGATCCAGTGGCAGCGGGCACCATAAGCCCCGCCATGGTCATAAGGGTCAGAAGGCCGCAGGTCTTGAGAGATACTGTCTTACCTCCTGTGTTGGGACCTGTGATGACCAGGGTCTTATAATCCTTACCAACTGCAATATCCACCGGCACTACCCTGTCGGCAGGGATAAGGGGATGTCTGGCCTTCTTAAGGTCTATCTGTCCCTTTGTATTAACAGCCGGCTTTACGGCATTCATCCTTATGGCAAGCTCGGCCTTGGAGGAAGCCAGGTCGATACAGGACACAAGAGCTATATCGTTCTCGATACTTCCTGATTCCCTGCCCACAAGACGGGTCAGTTCCTCAAGGATCCTCTCTATCTCAGCCTTCTCCATGGATGCAAGTTCCCTGATCCTGTTATTGGCCTCGACAACAGCCATAGGCTCCACAAAGACAGTCTGTCCTGTAGAGGATGTATCATGGACGATACCCGGAAGCTTTCCCCTGTGCTCCGACTTAACGGGAACGCAGTATCTGTCTCCCCTTATGGTGATGACCGATTCCTGAAGGATCTCCGAGTTGTTCCTGATGACCCTGTCCAGGGCTATCCTGATGGTGCCGGCCAGATCCTTCTTCTCTTTTCTTATCTGATAGAGGGCTTCACTGGCACGGTCATTCATCTCATCCTCGTTATTTATGGAGGAGCTTATGAGCTTTTCCAGCTTGTCGCACTCCACCAGTGCAGTGATGGACGAAAAGAGATTAGTCTCATACATATCGGCGTGCTCCCCGGAGACGATCCTCTTAAGGGCGGAAACGCCGCGGAAAAAGGAAGCCACATCGAGAAGTGAACGCATGGTAAGGGTTCCCCCTGCCTTTATATAGGACAGGGGACCTCTAAGGTCCGGAAATCCCGACAAAGGGAGCGAACCGTATTTGTTAATGTATGTGAAAGCCTCATATGTATCGTTCAGCCCCTCTGTTACCACGCTTACGTCGGTGGTGGGAGCAAGATCGACGGCCAGGTCCCTTCCATAGGGGGTCCTGGCCAGTTCAGAAAGCTCATTTATTATCTTGTCGAACTCAAGGACCTTAAGTACTCTGCCCCTGATCTTTTTTCTTTCAGCCTCTTCTTCAAAAGTCGTGTATCTATACATTATTTCCTTTTAGGAAAGACGCTTTGCATTCTCGATCTCGATGGACGGGATGGTCTTCGATGTGGCCAGACCCTCCTCGATATCGATATCAGATATCTTTCCGTTCTTTTCGATGATTATCCTGTTATATCTTCCTGCAAGAAGACAGTCGATGGCATGTACACCCATAAGGCTGGCAGTTGTCCTGTCGCGGAGCGTGGGTGATCCACCTCTCTGGAGGTGTCCAAGGATAGTAGGCCTGGATTCGATGCCTGTCTGCTCCTCGATCTTATCGGCGATCTCGGAAGCATTTCCTGCACCCTCTGCCACGATAACGATGTAGTGCTTCTTGCCCTTGTTCCTGCCGTCCAGGATGACCCTGATAACGTCGCGGTTAAAGTCGAATTCAACCTCAGGGATAAGGATTACTTCGGCACCAGTGGCGATACCTACGTTAAGAGCGATATAACCTGCTCTTCTTCCCATTACCTCGATAACGCTGCATCTCTCATGTGAAGATGCCGTATCGCGGAGCTTATCGATTGCCTCCATGGCAGTATTCATTGCCGTGTCATATCCGATGGTGTAGTCAGTACATCCGATATCGTTGTCGATAGTACCGGGGATACCGATAACGGGAACTCCGATCCTTGCGAGGGCCCTTGCACCCTTG
>CACXGG010000245.1 GCA_902767145.1 Oscillospiraceae bacterium
CGGTCTATAGAAGATTAGGCAAAAGAGACGTCTGAACATTTTCTATCTGCCAGTCTATCTCCTTCTCTCCGTGTTCTTTCAGGAATTCGTTGCACTTTTTAAAATGGCCGCACCCGTAAAAGCCCCTGTATACTGACAGAGGTGACGGATGTGCAGATTCCAGCACAAGATGCTTTTCGTTAGTAAGGAGCTTCGCCTTTGACCTGGCGGGTCCTCCCCAGAGCATAAAGACAATGGGACGGTCCTCTTCGTTCAGGAGCCTTAAGGCATCATCGGTAAAGGTCTCCCATCCCTTCTTCTGGTGGGAGGCGGCCTCATGTGCCCTCACCGTCAGGACAGTGTTCAGAAGGAGTACCCCCTGCTCAGCCCACTTGGTGAGATATCCGTTATCCGGGATATAAAGTCCCAGCTCATCCCTGAGCTCTTTATAGATATTCATAAGAGATGGCGGTATCTTCACATCAGGCCTTACCGAAAAGGCAAGTCCGTGTGCCTGCCCCACGTCGTGGTAGGGATCCTGGCCCAGGATAACGCATCTGACCTTATCCAGGGGTGTGAGCTCAAAGGCGGTATAGATCTCGCCCCGCGGGGGAAAGACCTCATTAACTTCATATTCAGAAGCGACAAAAGAAGAAAGATCTCCGAAAAAATCTTTCTTCTTCTCGCTTTCTATAAAACTTTCCCAGGTGGTCATCAGACTACGGGCTTGACCTTGTCGTCAACTACCTTCTTGAGGTGTGCGGCAAAATCATCAAGGGACATGGTTCCGAGTTCCTCCTCGAACTTTGCCCTTACGGCAACAGACCTGTCAGCGACTTCCTGATCACCGACGACAAGGAGATACTGGATCTTCTCCTTTGTTGCCTCTCTGATCTTCTTGCCCATCTTCTCATTTCTGTCGTCCACCTCAACTCTGAAGCCCTGCTTCTTGAGCTGATCTCTAACTTCGTAGGCATAATCCAGATGAGCATCGGATACGGGGATGACCCTTGCCTGCTCATATGCCATCCAGACGGGGAGCCATCCGGCATATTTCTCGATAAGATATGCAAGTGTTCTCTCATAGCATCCGAGGCTCGTTCTGTGGATGATATAGGGAGTCTTCTTCTCTCCGTCCGCATCCACGTATTCCATACCGTAGCTCTTGGCAAGGAGCATGTCGATCTGGATGGTTACGAGGGTATCCTCCTTACCGAATACGTTCTTATACTGGATATCGAGCTTGGGTCCGTAGAAGGCTGCCTCGTCGATACCGATCTCATACTCTACGCCGAGATCGTCAAGGATCCTTCCCATGGTCTCCTGGGCAAGATCCCACTGCTCCTTCGTACCCTCATACTTGTTCTTCGGGTTTGCGGGATCCCACTGGGAGAAACGGAAGGTACAATCCTCGAGAAGTCCCACCGTATCAAGGCAGTACTTGGCAAGATCCAGACACTCCTTGAACTCGGACTCCAGCTGATCGGGTCTTAAGATGTAGTGGCCCTCGGAGATCGTAAACTGTCTTACTCTGATAAGGCCGTGCATCTCACCGGAATCCTCATTACGGAAGAGCGTGGAGGTCTCCGTAAGTCTCATGGGAAGGTCCCTGTAGGAACGCTGCCTGTTGAGGAATACCTGATACTGGAAGGGGCAGGTCATGGGACGGAGAGCAAAGCACTCCTTGGTCTCGTCATCCTGATCGGCCTTGTCACCCATGACGAACATGCCGTCACGGTAGTGATCCCAGTGGCCGGAGATCTTGTAAAGATCCCTCTTGGCAAAGTAAGGTGTCTTCGTGAGCTGGCAACCCCTTGATGCCTCCAGATCCTCGATCCATCTCTGCATGAGCTGAATGGTCTTCGCGCCCTTGGGAAGTATGATGGGAAGTCCCTGGCCGATATAATCTACTGTTGTGAAATACTCAAGCTCACGTCCCAGCTTATTATGGTCTCTCTTCTTTGCCTCCTCGATCCTGTCAAGGTACTCCTTGAGCTGTCCCTTGTCAGGGAAAGCAGTACCATAGATCCTCTGGAGCATCTTGTTCTTGGAGTCACCTCTCCAGTAGGCACCTGCGATGGATGTAAGCTTGAAAGCCTTGATCTCGCCTGTGGTCTCTACGTGGGGACCCTTGCAAAGATCTGTGAAATCACCCTGCTTGTAGAAAGAGATGGTAGCCTCGTCAGGAAGGTCATCGATGAGCTGTACCTTATAGATCTCGCCCTTTTCCTCCATGAACTTTCTGGCTTCCTCCCTGGGGAGCTCATAATACTCAAGGGGAAGGTTCTCCTTGACGATCTTCTTCATCTCCTCTTCGATCTTCTTGAGGTCATCCTCAGAGAAAGGCTCCTCCCTGTCGAAGTCATAGTAAAAACCATCATCGATGGCAGGACCTATAGCCAGCTTTGTGTCGGGCCACAGTCTCTTTACTGCCTGCGCCATGATATGTGAAGCAGTATGTCTGAACTTCTTTCTGTCTTCAACGTTTGAAAAATCAACCATTTTTCTTTCCTCCGCTTTCTTTTTTTCCGGGGACAAAAAAACCATGCCCCACTTCTAAAATGGGATGCATGGCTGCACGGTTCCACCCAAATTGCGCCTTAGCGCCTCTCATTACACCTTAACGCGGATAAACGGCGAGGATCACACCCTTAGGTTTTACTCCTGCAGCTCCGGGGTTGTATGCTTCCGTCCGTGATCTTCGAAGCTTTCAGCCGATGACTTCGATTCTCTGTAAGACCCTGACAACGGGGCACGTGTCCCCTTCATCGCTTTTGATCGATAGTAAGTGGATTTTGTCACTTTTGGACCCGGTTGTCAATGATTTAAATGTTGGGTACCGCTTTTTTTACCCTCTTGGCAACTATGGATGCCAGGACTATCTTTATGATGTCCCCGGGAAGAGGCAGGACCATGAAGGACCAGACCAGAGCCTTAAGGGTGATCCCTGCACCCTCTGTAAAGAAGTTCAGGATGATATAACCATATGTTCCTCCGATAAGATAAAGGACTGCCGTTCCTATGGCATTGGCCGCGAAGAGGTTCATACCTTTTTCAGAGAGGAAGCCTATAAGGAACGCCGTGACGATAAAACCCAGGACATAACCGAAGGACGGACTTAAGAAGGCCCAGACTCCACCCCCGTTTGTAAATATGGGAAGGCCGATAAGTCCAAGGATGACATAAAGACCTGCACTGAGGGATGATCTTCCCTTACCTAAAACATTTGCTGCCACCATCACGAAAAGCCACTGAAGTGTCAGAGGCACCGTGGGAAGAGGGATCTTTATAAATGCTCCTATTGCGATAAGTGCTGTACATAAAGCCACTAAGGCCATGTCTTTCGTCTTCATTGTAAACCTTCTTTCGATTTAAGTTTACAATATACTATCAAAGCACCTTATTCCTGTCAATTCTGTGGTAAAATCAATCTATGCTATCAACTAAGGACTACATCTTATCCTATCTTCTGGATCAGGAGGACTATATCTCCGGCGAGGTATTAAGTTCACGCCTCGATATCAGCAGGGCTGCAGTAAATACCGCCGTCAAGGCCCTGAGATCCGAAGGATATGATATCCTTTCATCCACGAAAAAAGGATATATGCTCACCTCCCGCCCTGACAGGCCCTGTTATGGGGAGCTCCTTCTTTCCCTTCCGGAGGAAAGGCTGGATAGGATCCGTTTCTATGATGAAGTCCCCTCTACTAACGATACATTAAAGCAGCTTGCCTTTGAGGGGGCTCCTGAAGGCACCGTTGTCATCGCAGATCATCAGAGCAGGGGCAAGGGACGCCGTGGCAGGTCCTTCGATTCACCCCATGGCACCGGGATATATTTCTCATATCTCATGAGGCCCTCCATCTCCCCTTCTGATTCCACCTGCATAACAGCCTGGACTGCTGTTGCCGTCTGCCGCGCCATATCCAGAACCTGCGGGA
>CACXGG010000246.1 GCA_902767145.1 Oscillospiraceae bacterium
ATCGGCTACGCAGATCCTCCTCTGTTCTATATCTCCGGAATCGTAAACGACTTCGAGATCGAAGTCCTTTACGATATCAGAAAGAAATACACTGGAATAGGGCATTTATCAGCGCCTCCCGTTAACTGCCGGTCAATATCTGACTTCGACTTTATGTACCTTGCCGTCAGTAAATACAGGAACCTTTGTGTCGGCCAGCTCGCTTCCGTCGCAGAAGACCTTGACGCCGTCCCTGGATCTGAAGAATCCTTCAGGCTTGGTGACCTTGATGTCGTAGATGGCAAGTCCGCTGTTGACCGTTACCTCAAGGGATGTCTCATCATTTCTGAGGAGAGGCTCCACGATAAGGGCGTCAGATGTGAACTCTACGCCGAAGCAGGAGAACAGGCAGAGCAGGAGCCATGTGGATGTACCGGAGAGCGTAGGTCCGATGTTCTCACCGGAATCGCTGTTGTTGTACTGTGTACACCACCTGGGGTTACCGCATACTGTGAAGGGTGACTTGAGCGTCCTGAAAGGAAGGATGCAGTCGATGATCCAGTAAGCAGTCTTTGCAAGTCTCTCTGCAAGAGCCTTATCATCTACGGACTTGGCTGCCTTGAGCATAGCTGCGGCTGCCATCATATTTGCATGCTTGAATACGCCGCCGTTCTCTCTGTCACCGGGATAGTAAAGGGCAACGTCGATCTTGGGAGCGATCTTGGGATAGTCAACTGTGGAGCAGAGCCTGAATCCGTAAGGGGACTTCAGGTACTTGTCCATGGAATCCAGCATGGATGCGATCTGTGCCTCATTGGCGCAGTCAGAAAGAAGTGACCAGGAGAATGCGTTGAGGAAATAAGATCCGGGAGCATCCTCAACCTGGAGGTTATCGCCTGCAGCACCGAGGTACTCGAGCTCGGGCTTATCCTTGCGGTTGAAGAGGACTCTTGCAAAGAAGTCATTCTTCCATGCGTAGTCATTGAGTTCCTGCTTAAGTGTAGCGGACAGCTCCTTGAGCTCTGCTACATAAGCTGAATCTCCGAAGTGATCGAACATTCCGATGGCTGCATCTACAGCGACCTTGAGAAGGAATCCGTTCATTACGGACTCGGAATACTCAGACTCGAAGGGAACCTCACCGTAAGCCTTGCCGGACTTGGCCAGCTGCTCCTTATATGCCTTGATCTTGTCAGCACCGCCGATACAGTCGGGGTCTACTCTCAGGCAGTCATTCCAGTCAGCTCTGTCGATAAGAGGGATACCGTGCTTACCAACGGAGATCTTTGCGGAATATGTGATGATGGACTTGATGGTCTCAAGAAGTGTCCTTGTCTTTGAACCGTCATCCTCACCGGGAGCACGTCCTTCCCTGATCTCAACAGTACCTGTACCTGCGATCTTGAACTGCTCGTTAAGGAAGTCATAATCACCTGTAAGTCCCACATATCTGTCCAGGGCCTGGAGAAGCCAGAGTGCATCATCAGACCACCAGCCGGGCTCTTTACCTACCCAGTAGAAGTTGTGGTTTGCGTAACCTTCCTCGAAAACATTCTCACTCCACTCGCGGAGGAGCTTCTTTACGAACTCTGTCTGATCCATACCTGCCATGTAGTACATGGAAGCGAAGATATCCTGGATCTCTCTGAATCCGATCTCCCTGTAGCCCTTCTGTGTCCAGTCAAGAGATCTGGAAACGAAGGTCTGGTAGAAGACCTGGAAAGGAAGGTTGTTATTTACATAAGCCTCGAAGTCCTTGTCCTCGTGCTTGATCTGCATATACTTCGCATAGTTCTTTGTGAAATCGATAACGGAAGTGAGATCCTCCTCCATGGCCTTGGGGTCGGAATATCTCTCGATGACCTTTGCCAGCTCCTCCTTCATTGTCACGTCGAACTCGAAGTCGTCGTTGACTGCATCGGAGGAAAGACATGTAAGATCGTCTGCCCTTACGGATCCGCCTGCCTTGACAGTGAACTCTGTAGCAAGACCGAAGAAACCGGGACCCTTTCTGGAGGGCTTACTTGCCAGATGGCCGATGTACTCGGGCTTTTCGAGGCTGCCGGAACCGATGAGGTCAGCATATCTAGCGCAGTACTCGGAAGGCATCTTTACCTTGCCGTCCTCATGTACGATGAGAACGTTATATCTGATATTACCCTTCTGCCACTTGGGGTTGGGGTTGAAGCCGATGGCGAGGATCGCATCGTTCTCGTCGAAGAATACTTCACTCTGTGTGATAACGGTCGTGAAGATAACGTCCTCTCTGAGGGCATGGGGAGCTGTTGTTCCGAACATACCTGTGTAGACGATACGAAGATCCCTGTCAGCGGAACCTGTATTCTCGATATCGATCTTCTGTGCCTCGATGGCAAGGGGAAGTCCCTCGTGCTGGGGAACGATGAAGATGGTCCTTCTGATCTTAAGTCCGTCCTTGAGCTCATACTCGATGACGGTCCTGTTCTGGGAATGGATGGTCTGGATCTTCTTAAGGTTCCCGGACTTTGCATCGCCGGACCAGAAGATCTGCTTTCCACCCTCTGTAAGATAGAACTGTCTGTTTGCGGGGAAACCGTTCTCCTCGGGGAGATAGTCCCAGCGTGTAGCCAGTACCTGTGTATCAGCGTGTGACCTGAAGCATCCGCCGCCAAGTGCATTTACAGCACTCTTGGGTGTGCTCTGGAGGGGCTTTCTGAAACCCATCCTGTTACCGATGAGCATATTTGTATAGTAGTGGGGACCGGGTACGGGAGAAGCAGGATCTGCGATGAGCTCACCCTTC
>CACXGG010000247.1 GCA_902767145.1 Oscillospiraceae bacterium
CCAGCTTGGAAAGAAGGATGAGGGAGGAGAAACCTGAACCAAAATTATCTACGGAGATCTTAACGCCTTCAGATATGAGCTTCTGTGCTGAATAGCAGAATGCCTCGTATTCTTCGTGGAAACCGGCTTCCTTGAATTCGATATTGATGAGACTGTGGTCGATCTTATACTTGTCGATGATCTCGATGATCTTGTCGGGAAGGGAGTCCGTGAGAAGATCGTACTGTGAGAAGTTACAGGATACGGGAACTACATCGATGCCCATGTCTATCCATTCGCGGAGCTTTATGCAGACATTCTCCAGAACATAGAGGTCGATCTTGCTGATGAAGTTGAACTTCTCGGCAACGGGGATGAAGGAGAGAGGGTTGACCATACGGTCGTGCCTTCTCCATCTGACCAGGGCCTCTGCTCCGATGAGCTCGAGGTTTCCGGAGTTCCTGACGATGGGCTGGTAGTAGACAAGGAATCTTCCGTTCTCAAGATCTCTCTTGATCTCTTCCATATATTCCTTCTCGTTATTGATGATGCTGTCCGTATTGTCGGAATAGAAAGTGATGTCAGGGGTTCCGGGCCTTCTGGAAAGAGAGAAGGCGGAGGAAGCGTCGCTCATGATCTGGGAAGGGGAAAGATGCCTGCTTCCTAGTCTTACGATACCCATCCTGACATTTATCTGATAGTCGACGATATCCTCGTCGTATTCAAGGCTGATCCTTACGTTATCGAGTCTTCTGATGGTCTCATCGAGCTTTTCGTTCCTGATGAGGAAGACGAAGTTGTCGCCGCCGAGCCTGGAGAAGATCTCCTTGTTGTCGGATTCGAAGAATACTGACATCTCCTGGGCATAGTCCTTTAAGATCTTGTCCGTTTTCTCGGAACCGAAGATCTTGTTCATGACGCGGCAGTTCTTTATGTTGAGATATCCTGCTGTATACTCGTCCTGCTTTCTGTCCATGATGACGGAAGCCAGCATGCGCAGGAAATAGTTGTAGTTGGTGATTCCTGTCTGGAAATCACTGTACATTACCTTGTTATAAGCATTTACCAGGTTCCATACCAGGACACCGCTGAGTACGATCTCGTGGAAGATGGAGAAGAGGACCTTGTTGTCACCTGTAAGAGGTTCTGCATCGGGAGTCCTGTAGATCCTTACGACTACGACCCTGGAGTCAGATGTCTCTCTGGAGAGATCGTAGTTCTCGCCAAGTGTAAGGGAAGAGTCTGAATAGATAACAGAAGACTCTGTATTTACGCCCTGGGAGAATATCCTGTAGGAAACATTGCAGATCTTGAGCTCACTGGTAAGAGTCCTCAGAGCAGAAGAATCTATGAGCGTTCCGTCAAAATCCTCACATGTGGTGATGAGTTCGTATATATCGGTAAGATCTACGGGCATAAAAGAGGGGTCCTCATATCTGTTATTTTTACAGTAGTATTGTATATTCTTATTAATAATAAAGCAAACAAATAACCTTGATAGATTTTATGCTTGCAGTATCTTGAATCTTTCAGTAAAATTACTTAATGTTGATTATTATGTAGTGAAAAGGAGAAAGTTATGATCAGTGCAGGCGATTTCAGAAACGGTGTTTGTTTCGAGATGGACAATCAGGTCTATCAGGTAGTTGAATTCCAGCATGTTAAGCCCGGTAAAGGCTCTGCTTTCGTAAGAACAAAGTATAAGAATGTTAAGACAGGATCCGTTGTTGAAAGATCCTTCAATCCTAACGAGAAGTTTGAGCAGGCTCAGCTCGACAGAAGAGATATGCAGTATATCTACAATGACGGTGAGCTTTACTATTTCATGGATCAGGAGTCCTATGAGCAGATCCCGATCCACGCTGAGACCATCGGCGATCCCATTAAGTTCCTTAAGGAAGAGGCTGTTTGTAAGGTCCTTTCCTACAAGGGTGAGATCTTCTCTGTAGAGCTTCCCATCGTTATGGAGCTCGAGATCACAGAGTGTGAGCCCGGTGTTAAGGGTGATACAGCTAACAACGCTTCCAAGTATGCAACACTTGAGACAGGCGCTGTTGTTAAGGTTCCTCTCTTCGTTAACCAGAATGAGAAGATCCGCGTTGATACAAGAACAGGAGAATATCTCGAAAGAGCTTGATTTCAAATCTTACGGATACCCGGCAGGTTACTGCCGGGGTATCCTTTTTATTTGAGCGTACCTTATGAATGAGAATAGCGTTTCCGAATCGATAAAAGGCGATCGATCGATGACGCAGGGCTTTGTGGCCCAGTATGCAGCTGAGGCTGCTC
>CACXGG010000248.1 GCA_902767145.1 Oscillospiraceae bacterium
ATTCTTTATGGGTCCTCTGGTGGACTTCTTCGCAAGGAAGCTGGCAAGGCCTTTCCTTTACGGAAAGGATCAGCCCGCGGCCTGATCACCTGAGTTCTGCTTCGATGAGCTGTGTTATTCCGCTGTTGGCGTCGGTGTTCTGCCTGGTGAGAAGCCAGGTTATATCCTGGTGGAAGTTTGTCTCTGTGTTGGGATCTGCACCTTCGTCCAGGAGCATTTCTGTTATCTCCAGTCCGTCGTTGGCATCGGATCTTGTATCGGCGACCATGAGGATGGGGGTGAAGCCGCAGGCATTTTCCACGTTTACATCGGCTCCGTTGTCGATGAGGAATTCCACCACATCGGCACTTCTGTATCTGACAGCTTCTATCAGGGCGGTGTTTCCGCAGATGTGGTCGGAATTGGCATATATGTCGGTCCAACCGCCTTCTTCGTACTCGTGGGCAGTCTCGTCGCCGCAGTCAGTGACAGTAGCATCCACATCAGCTCCGTACTCAAGAAGGAGCTCCATCATCTGAAGGTCTTCTTCGTCGTTCCAGAAGTCGGTGGTATCCACTTCGTATCTCTTTCCATCCTCGGTGGAAACATAGACCTCATGGTCGATCATGCACATGAGAAGGGTCCTGCCGTTTTCGTCCCTGATGTCGGGATCAGCTCCGCTCTTCAGGATCTTCTCGGCCTGATCAAAGTCGTAGCTCATTACGGCTCTTGGAAGGTTTGTCTTCTTATCTATTGCATCGTCGATGACTGCGTAGATTATTATGCCTATGGCAAGGACGATGGGGATAGTGGCAATGGATCCGAAGATCCTCAGGACTATTACCGACGCGGGGGCCTTTACCTTCCCTCCGTCCCTGTTCTTCTTTTTCTTTGCCAGCATTATAAGACCTGCTGATACGAAACAGATGATGGCGATGGTCGCAGATATTCCCAGGATCACCAGTACGATCACCAGAAAAGCCATAAACATTCCCATGAATGCCATGTATATTATTCCTCCCTTATCACTTCGTTCATGCTGCCGGTACGGTAGCCTAAGATATCCAGTGTTATATAATCGAAACCTATTTCTTTTAGTCTGGTATGGACATCTGTCCTTACCTTCATGAATCCTTCGAATTCATGGGGTTCCAGTTCTATCCTTGCGAGATCACCGTGGCTCCTGACCCTTAACTGGTGAAAGCCCAGATCTATAAGGTACTGCTCTGCCTGGTCTACCATATCGAGCTTCTTCTCTGTTATCTCCTCTCCATAGGGGATGCGGGTGGCAAGACAGGCAAAGGACGGCTTGTCCCGGGTGGGCAGGCCCAGATATCCGGAGAGGATCCTTATCTCTTTCTTAGTGAAGCCGATATGTCTCAGGGGACTTTTTATGTTCAGTTCTTCTATTGCCTTAAGTCCCGGCCTGTAGTCGCCGTTATCGTCCAGGTTGGAGCCTTCTGCGACTTCTTTGATGCCGTATTTGTCTGCTATGCTCCTGATCTTCTTGAAGAGTTCTTTCTTACAAATATAGCAGCGGTCTTTCGGGTTATGGGAGAAGCCCTCTATGGTGAGTTCCTCCGACTTTATGATCTCCTGTTTTATACTGTTTTCCCTGCAGAAGCTTATTGCCTCATCAAGTTCTCTTTTGGGGAACAGACAGGATGCTGATGTTACTGCCATTACGTTTTCGCCCAGGGCTTCCTTTGCGGCATACATGAGGAATGTGGAATCCACACCACTGGAGAAGGCTACTGCTGCGCTTTCCAGGGAGCGGAGATATTCCTTCAGGTCGTTATACTTATTTATCAGGTCTTCACCGGGGGTGACTTTTCCGTTCATGTGTTACTCCATATTTATCCCTTATCCGTCTTATTATACTAGATAATGGTCAATATGTGGGAATAGGAGAACCTGTAAATTCCAGAGCGTCTTCGTCGATCTCGATCCTCATGTCGCATCTTCCGTTTCCGGCAAGGATCGCAAAGAGTCTGTCCCGAATATAGTAGATGGTATCAAAGCAGAGGCCGGTCTCTTCTTCTGGCATATGGAGTTCTTTGGTGCCTTTTTCTGTCTCTATGATGATCTTGTCCTCATAGAGGTAATAGACATTACTGTTCTTTCTTGATGTGAGGGTTGTTTTCGCTTCCTGATTCATTGGCTGACCCAGTTCATGTAGATAGTCCTGATGCTGAAGTCCTGCTTGTTCACTTTAGTCACCCCTATAGTTTACGGCAATGAGTTCAGGTATTCTTTGCTGTTGACCTCAAGGTAGCTGTCGCAGAATTCGTTGACCAGTTCCATGAGCGCATTCTTATTGCCCTGGGGGAAGGACTCGTCATCCAGCATGATGACATATCTTCCTGTGTATGTTGCGGGATCCCAGGAACAGAGCATGAGAAGGCACTGTACATCGAAGGATACCGGGATCTCCACATCGTCGTAGTTCTTAAAGCCGTCAGGCAGGTCAGTGACGAGCTTGCCATTGCGGAGAAGTCTCATGCTGAGGACTTTCTGCTGATGGATATCAAGGACTTCCAGTTCAAGATCGTGCCTGTCTCCCAGCCTCGACTTGATCACGTCTTCTGCATCGCCCCTGAAGTCTTTTAAGAGATCGTCTATATACCCTTCTGCCTCAGAGCCGTCGATGATGCTGCCCATGGAATCAGACATTATGGCTTTGTCTTCGAAGCTGATACCCTGGGAAACCACCTTGTCCACGACGATGGGGCAGTTAAAGACAAGGCCGTAGGGTTCGGTAATGGTATATTCCTCCCCGTCTCTGGTCTTTATGAGAGTTTTGTCCCTGGTCTCCTCCACTATCCCCTCTATATTTCCGTAGGGGACAGTTATCTTTTTGAAGAGCTTACTGATGTAGATGCCGTTTTCGTCTGCTGTTGCTCTCATAGGACCACCTTTCAGGTTAATTATACACTTTTTGTTTTGTATTAGCGGTCTTTATTCCCGAAATCGGGAATCGAAAGCGGGTTTTTCGGGAATTGTTACAGATATTCCCGAAATCCGGAGTTTTTTGCGTTATTTGAGAAACTCCTCCGATGCGATCATAATATAAAAGAGGCTGCCGTAAAAGGCAGCCTCTTTTCGTGTTCTGTTTTGTGTTTATCAGCCTACTCCGTTGGCGAGATAGACGATGTTGTTGAACTCATCGTATTCAACAGTATTTCCGGTAGTCCTTAACTCGATGCTGTCGGCGATGGTCTCGGCAAGCTCCATGCTGTCGGATGTGTCGATGACGATGACGTATCCTTCAACCGTGTTGTACATGAGATAGAAGAATACGGGGTTCTCTGAATAATCTGAACTTCCCCAGAGCTTATAGATAATGAAGTCTCCATCCTCATAGCTCTCCTCGGAATCGATGGTATCCTCTGTGAAGATGCAGCCGTCAGAGCCGAACTGTGAAGCATAGTAGATATTTACGTTATAGCACTTCTCTCCCATGTTGTAGTCACCCTGGA
>CACXGG010000249.1 GCA_902767145.1 Oscillospiraceae bacterium
AAAGATATCCCCTATCCCCTTGAGATCCACGGTGGTCATGCAGGAGGATCTTCTCTTTGAAGTGAGTATCCCCTGCTTTATGCCCAGGTCCTTTAAATACAGGAGGTCCTCTTTGACCCCATCGAAAAGGTCGATGGCATCCTCCCTTAGCATCTTCTCATTATGTTCCAGGTAAGCATCCGTCAGGATCTTCATCATCTCTTCACCGTGCATGGCGAAGGTATCCTCCAGGGGCCTTCCGATAAAGCGCATAAAGTCATCATCGGTCCTTTCACAGTGGCCGAAGACACTTTCATAAGCAAGATGGAAACACTTTAATATTACGGGGATAGAGTCTGCCAGGGTTCCGTCGAAATCATAAAAGACGGCATCAAACCTGCTCATCGCTCTTTTCCTTTTCCTCTTTTGACTCTTCCGTCTCCACGGGCATAACGTGGATCAGTACTCTGGAGATCCACCTCTCCTGGACGTGGAGCACCTTGATGCTCAGGTTCTTATATGTGACCACAGGATGCTCCCTCTCCTCGGGGACCCTGTCCAGGAGCTGGATGACCAGTCCTGCGATGGTGTCGTATTCCTCATCGTCCAGTTCCATATCGAGAACATCTTCCAGGTCAGAGAGGGTCATGTCGCCGGCCACGATGTAGTCGCCGTTACTGAGCTTTATGAGCTCCTGCTCCTCATCGTCGAACTCATCGGTGATATTACCCACAAGCTCCTCCAGCATATCCTCTATGGTACAGATACCCATGGTGCCGCCGTACTCGTCAAGTATGACCGCCAGCTGCATACCGCAGGTCTTCATCTCAGCGAAAAGGGATGAGATCTTCCTTGTCTCATGCACGAAAAGGGGCTCCCTCATAAGAGAGGAAAGGGAAAAAGAATCCTCCCTCTGTCCCAGCAGGTCCTTGATGTGAAGGATGCCTACTATATCATCGATAGTATCCTTATATATAGGGATCCTGGTATATCTCTCCTCCTTGGCCACCCTCATGACCTCATCAAAAGATGCGTCGATGGGAAGGGATATGATCTTCTTTCTGTGGGTCATGATCTCGGCGACTTCCTTGTCGTTGAACTCGAAGACGTTCTCGATCATCTCCTTTTCTTCCTCTTCTATGTTTCCGCTCTCAGATCCCACATCCACCATCATCCTGATCTCCTCCTCGGTGACCTTCTTGTCGTGGTCCTCGGGGTCGATCTTAAAGAGCCTTAAGATGGCATTGGTGGAAAGGGTCAGGAACTTTACGAAGGGTCTGGTAAAAAGACCGAAGCCCTTTACGAGTCCTGCGGAAAGGAAGGCCCACTTCTCGGGATACTTCTGGGCTACTCTCTTGGGGACCAGCTCTCCCAGTACAAGGGAGAAGTAGGAGAGGATAATGGTGATGACTACGGTACAGAGAGGTTCCAGCCAGGCCTTTGTTCCCTCGGGATCGAAAAGGCCTGCTGCCCTTCCGGCAAAATTACTGGCAGCGAAAGCCGATGACAGGAATCCTGCCAGGGTAACGCCTACCTGTATGGTTGCCAGGAATGTTCCGGGGTTGTCCAGAAAGCCCAGTACCTTCTTTGAATTCTTGTCGCCGTCTTCAGCCTGTTTCCTTATCTTGGCGTCGTTTAGGGTGATGACTGCCATTTCCGTTCCCGAGAAAAATGCATTTACGAGAACGAAGAAGAGTACTACCAGAAGATCGATAACGGTCTTGACCATATAGTTTTAATTATTACCTCATCTCATCCAGGAGCTTCTGGAGGGTCGCCCTTACTGCCTGGGGATCGGCCTTGCCCTTAAGGCTCCTCATGGACTGTCCGATCAGGAACTGGAAGTTCTTCTCGTTTCCTGCCAGATACTCGCCCACGGCTTTGGTGTTGTTTTCGAGAACCTCTTTGATGACAGGCTCGATAGCTGAAAGATCAGATACCTGTGCAAGTCCGTTCTCCTTAACATATTCCTCCGGGATAACATTCTCCTCAACTACCTTGGCGAGGACCTGCTTACCCGTCTTTCTGTTTATCTTGTTGTCATTTACCAGCTTGATGACCTCACCCACGGACTCTGTCCTGAAGTCGATCTCCTCCATGGGCTTACCAGTATCATTGAAGATCTTGAGAAGGTCCGTAAGGATCCAGTTGGAGGCATCCTTGGGATTTCCGCAGATCTCAGATGTCTTCTCGAAGATCTTAACGAGAGTGGTGGATCCGGTGATGATGTCAGCATCATACTCGGGAAGGCCAAGCTCGGACATATAGCGCTCTTTCTTCTGATCGGCGAGCTCAGGCATATTGTCCTTTACTTCCTGAAGATATTCCTCGCTTATGACGATGGGCATAAGGTCAGGCTCAGGGAAATACTTGTAGTCCTGGGCATTCTCCTTGGACCTCATGGTATATGTCATTTCCTTCTCGTCGTCCCAGCGGCGTGTCTCCTGTGTGATGGTTCCGCCGGCCTCGATAACGTCGATCTGTCTCTCCCTCTCATACTCGATAGCTCTTGCGATGGCCTTGAGGGAAGCGATATTCTTCATCTCTGTCCTGGTACCGAACTCCTTCTGGCCCACGGGCCTTACAGAGAGGTTGACGTCAGCTCTCATGGAGCCCTCCTGCATCTTACAGTCAGATACTCCGAGATACTGAAGTGTATCCCTGATCTTCTCCAGATAAGCTGTAACCTCCTCTGCACTCCTGAAGTCAGGCTCGGAAACGATCTCGATAAGAGGTACGCCGCATCTGTTGTAGTCCACCATGGTCTTCTCCGTGAAGGGATCGTGGACAAGCTTGCCTGCATCCTCCTCCATATGGATCTCATGGATCCCGATATACTTCGTACCCTCTGAAGTCTTGATCTCCACCTTGCCGTTCCTGCAGATGGGGAAATAGAGCTGTGATACCTGATATGCCTTGGGCAGATCGGGATAGAAGTAGTTCTTTCTGTCGAACTTGTTATTTCTGGTGATCTCACAGTTAAGTGCTGTTCCGGCCTTTACCGCAAACTCCACCACGCTCTTGTTCAGGGTGGGGAGCGTTCCGGGCATACCGGAGCAGATCTCACATACATGGGTGTTGGGATCTCCGCCGAACCTGGTGGAACATCCGCAGAATATCTTTGACTTTGTGGAAAGCTCGCAATGGACCTCGAGTCCGATTACCATCTCAAATTCAGCCATATCAGAAAGCCCTCCTTGTGTGATGATCCGTCTCACGCTGGTAAGCGGCGGCTACAGAACAGAGAAGCTCCTCTGAATAGTGCTTTCCGATGATCTGCATGCCCACGGGAAGTCCCTGACTGTCTGTTCCGCAGGGGATGGATATCGCAGGAAGTCCCACGATATTGATGAGTACCGTACAGATATCTCCAAGATACATCTTAAGAGGATCTGAAAGGCTCTCTCCCGCCTTCAGGGCGGTAGTGGGAGCAACGGGTCCGATGACCACGTCATATCTCTCAAAGGCCTTGTCGAAGGCATCCTTTATAAGAGCCTTGGCACGGAGGGCCTTGTTGTAGTAAGCGTCGTAATAACCGGAGGAAAGAACGAAGTTTCCAAGCATGATCCTTCTCTTTACCTCCATTCCGAATCCTTCGGACCTGGATCTGATATAGAGCTCCATCAGGTCGTCTACGCCCTCGGGGGAATAACCGTACTTGATGCCGTCATATCTGGAAAGATTTGAGCAGGCCTCGGCGCAGGCGATGATGTAGTAGGTGGGGATGGCATAATCCATGATGGGCATGGGGAATGTCTTCACCTCGGCACCCTTGCTCTCCAGGAGCCTTACAGCCTCCACTACCTTGTCCCTTACGTCCTTGTCGATACCTTCACCGAAATACTGCTCGGGAAGTCCGATCTTAAGGCCCTTCACATCGAAGTTCCTGACCTTTTCGATATCGATAAGCTCCGTCTTTGTAGATGTCTGGTCCTTTTCGTCCAGTCCGCAGATAAGGTTGAACATGTAAGCCACGTCCACCACGTCCCTGCCGATGGGTCCGATCTGGTCAAGGGATGAAGCAAAGGCAACGAGTCCGTATCTGGAAACTGTTCCATATGTAGGCTTAAGACCCGTAACACCGCAGAAGGATGCGGGCTGTCTTATGGATCCGCCTGTATCGGAACCCAGGGAGATAAGGGCATGGTCGCAGGCAACAGCTGCTGCAGATCCGCCTGAGGATCCGCCGGGCACCCTGTTCTCGCCCCAGGGATTGAGGGTAGGTCCGAAGAAGCTGGTCTCGGTGGTGGAACCCATGGCAAACTCGTCCATGTTGGTCTTACCGATGATGACCATACCCTCGGCCTTGATCTTCTTTATTACGGTTGCATCGTAGGGAGGGACGAAATTGCCCAGCATCTTCGATGCACAGGTGGTCTTCATTCCCTTTGTGCAGATATTGTCCTTGATGGCGATGGGAACGCCTGCCAGCTTTCCGGTGAGCTTGCCTTCAGCTATGAGCCTGTCGGCTTCCTCTGCCTGTGCCACTGCATCATCTGCTATGGTTATGAAGCAGTTATACTTTCCGTTCTCGCTTTCGATCTTCTCCAGGAAAGCCTTTGTGATCTCCACGGATGTGAGCTCTCCGGATCTTATCTTCTCTCCGGCCTCAAGAGCCGAAAGCCTTGTTATCTCTTCTGTCGTCATATATTACTCCACTGTCTTGGGAACAAGGAATGTTCCGTCTTTACTCTCGGGTGCGTTGGAAAGGATATCCTCTCTCATGTCACCATTGGTGACTTCATCCTCCCTGAAGACATTCGTCCTTCCGAAGGCATGGCTCATGGGCTCGACGCCTTCAGTGTCGAGTTCGTTGAGCTTGTCGATATATCCAAGGATGGAACCGAGGTCTTTGGCAGTCTTTTCTTTCTCCTCGTCGCTCAATCTGATGCGGCCGAGCTGTTCAAGGTAATCAACCAGTTCGTTAGTAATCTCCATCTTTTTTCTCCTTATATCTTAACCTTTGAATTTTATCATGCAAAAAAGACTTAGTAAATGTGATAATATCTTTCCATGAAAGCAAAAAAGGAACTTCTCATCCCCCTTTCGGCCGTGCTCGCGGCCATGGCAGTCACCCTGATCATATTCGCTCTCTACAGGGAGGGCGTCATCACCCCGCTGACCTTTAAGCGCCCGAAGGAACTGACAAAGACAGACGTCGGAGAGACCATCCCCTACGAACCTGAGGAATATTGCGAAAACCTCCTTCTCGTAAACGCTGAATATACCATCGGGGAGGACTTCGCTCCCCATGTGGAATACTACAAGGATACGGACGTTCTCATGAACTCCTGTATCATAGACGACTACGCCCTCCTTTCCTCCTATATCCGGGAGACATACGGCCAGAAGTTCTGCGTATCCAGCAGCTACAGGACTTATGAGGACCAGCAGAGGGTCTATGACGAGGAAGGACCGGATATCGCAGCCCTTCCCGGCACCTCCGAGCACCAGACCGGCCTTGCCCTGGACGTATATGTACACCGTTTTTCCGGATTCGGCTTCATAGACTGCGAGGCGGGAAGATATGTGAACAACTACTGCCAGGAATATGGCTTCATCATCAGATATCCGGAGGGAGCCGAGGATATAACAGGTTTCTCCTATGAGCCCTGGCACATAAGATATGTGGGACAGCCCCATGCGGAGATCATCGCAGAGCAGGGCATCACCCTGGAGGAATACTTCGACCTCTTTGAGATCGGACAGTGGTATGCCTATGAAGACTATCTCATCTCAAGACAGGATGAGGATGAAATAACGATCCCCGCCTCCTGTGACGGGGACGGGGTCATCGTAAGTCCGGATAATACCGGTCATGTCTTTGTTACTATCGATCAGTCTTCCTGATCCTCTTCATCCTCAACGGGGACGATCTTCTTTTTCTTCTTTTTGACAGGTGCCTCGGGCTCAACAGCTACAGGCTTGTTCTTCCTGACCGCATAAGCGATACCGAATACGATAGCTCCCACGATGGCAACGCTTCCTACAGATGCAAGGATGATGAAGATGACATCGAGAGCCTTGCTTCCCGTTACGCTTCCTGTTCCTACGCCGGGTGCTACTGTCTCGTCTGTTGCCTGACCGTCTCCCTCACCGTCGATATCAAGATTGATGGTATCAACGGAAGCGACGCCGTCATAAGGCATGTCAGTGCCGAACTGGTATGTGCCGTTGTCGATAAGATCGGAGATATACTGGCTCATGGCATTTACTGCCAGCTGGGTCTTGGCGTCTTCAGAGATCTCCACAAGACCTGTATAACCTACGACAAAGTAACCATAGTAGTCAGAATGGATGACTTCGATATCTCCCACCTGTCTTGCGGGATCAAGGGCCCATGCCTCAAAGACAGGATCCATCTGTCCTTCCTGGACGCCGACTTCACCATACTGATAGCACTCGCCGTTGGTATAGCTGGTGGCACCGAGTACTGCCAGGTCGTCAAGACTTGAGCACTGGTCGAGGATGCCCTGGGCAAGAGCCTCCTGGGCTGCGATCTCCTCCTCGGAATAAGAATCGGAAGGAGCATAGAAGAGAGCATATCTGATATTAGGTACCATGATCTCGCTCTCGTCGAACTCATAATCCTCGATATACTTGGAGGTATATACGTCAGCCATGTAGTAGTGCTCCATGATCTTTCTGAAGGATTCCTCCGTGCAGGAAGGTCCGTAGTAGATCTGAAGATACTCGTCCAGGGTCATGCCCGCGGGCTCGGCACTTGTGGTGCGGAGCTGCTCGATGGAATCGTCGATGTCAGCATACATCTCGTCTGTAAGAGTAAGGCCCTGCTCGTTGGCAAGCTTATTGATGATAAGTGTGCTCTCCAGCATCCTCTCTGCATAAGTTACGAAGAAATCGCCATATGTGCTGATGCCTTCTGCTGCGCCCTCGGGCACCTCAGCGGAAAGATCGATATATCCCTCCAGGGTTGCGGGATAATAACCATAGGAAGCATATGTGGAAAGCTCCGCGAATGCATCTATAAAATAGAAGTTTGACTCATCCACGGGTACTTCCTGGCCGTCGAAAGTATAGGGATGCTCAAGGAAACTGTTGAGCTGGCTTCCGTAGACAGATTCAAAGCTGTATTCCGAAAGGTCCAGCGTGGGAGATGTGGCATCTGCAGATGATCCTTCGGTGCCTAACTGGAGCTGATCGTCTGAACCTGCTGTCTCTACGGCAGTCCTGGAGGTACATGCGCAGAAAGGCAGCATCATGGCTGCGACTAGAAGTCCTGCCACCGTGATCTTGATCTTTTTCATTAACAATTCACCCTTCTTTCCAAAATTTACTGCGATATATTCTATCACATAAAATCATTTCAGTCTTACTGCATTCACGGAACTTATGAATACCTCCCCTTCAAGGCCCAGATAACAGCCTCCGTCCTCGTTTACGTCAACGGTGACGGTATGTCTCTGCATATCACTCCTGTCGAGGTATTCAACTTCGACAGTACCTGTAAGGGGCGTTACTACATATATATCTCCGGAAGTCGTAAGCATTGAGCTGTGGTAGTCATCTACCGTATAAAGGAATCCCACATAGGAATCATCGTCGAACCTGAACTCCATGGGAGATGAGAAGCTGCCCTCCTCATCCATAAAGGCCTGGCGGTCCGACTCCAGTGTCACATCATAGGAAAGCTCCCTGTCAGCCAGAAGATCATCATAATCCATATTCCCGTGGACACCTGTAAAGTCAGGGGTATAGATGATGTCAGGCTGCATCTCCCTGACATGGTCGTCAGTGATGAGGGCATAATACGTCTGGGCCTTAAGGGAGGTCCATGTTCCCGTGGAAGCAGGGAGCAGCTTAAAGTAGCTGTTCACAAGGCTGGTCATATATCCGCCCAGGGCGATGACAAAGGATGCAAGTACCACAGCGATAACTCTTGTGGTGGCTTTCTTTTTCGCTATGAAAGTGATGCCGAAGGCAATGATACAGGACAGGAAGAGAGCCCATCCGAAATAGCAGATGGTGGT
>CACXGG010000250.1 GCA_902767145.1 Oscillospiraceae bacterium
CAAAGGTTCAGGAATACGTCGCTCAGGGGGAATCCCTGTCCGATGACACCATTGATGCCGCAGCGCTTCATAAGGATGATATCGTGCCTGTATGTCTCGATGGGCACACAGATACCGCCGGAGGGATCGAATTCAAAATATCTAACCAGCTTTAAGGTCTCAGGCCTGTCATTTATATGGAACCTGTCATGCATTATCTCCACGGACCTGAAACCGAACCTCTTCTTCTTGGCACAGATCACTCCGCCTTGGGGATCCAGGAGCTCTATGATCATGTCATACTGGACAGGTGTAGCATCAGACCACTGAAGTACGTCCAGGGCCACGAGTTCTACAGCATCGGTGATGGTCTCATGGGTATCAATGGTTCCGCCGGGCTGGGACTGGATATTTATCTTTGCGTAGGGCATCTTGTACGGATCATACTCCGCCCTTGCCTCTACGATACTGACCTTAACGTTATAGGGCATTACATAGTCCGTGTGGTTCCTGACCTTAAAGTCAGCCTTGACCATATAGTCTCCCCTGGTCACCTTGGCCATTGCCTTCTTTTCGGTGGCTGTATCGGTGGTGAGCTGGTTAACATAGGCTGCGGGTACATCCGAGACCTTGATATGGAGATTTGATATCTCAAGAAGGGGCTCCGTTACGATATGCACAGGCCTGAAGATACCGGCAAATCCATAGTTCATGATCTCCCTTATGATCTTTCCGCTGTTGTCCCTGTCCCATCTGTTGACGAGGATGGCTAGCTGGTTGACACCGGGCTTGGCGCTGTTGGAAAGAAGGAGTCTCTTATGTGTCAGGACCGAGTGGGACTCAGTCTGGAGCTGACCGTTGAGATATACGTTGAAGCTTCCGCATATTCCGGATACCTAAAGGTAGATGGCCCTGTCTATATCCTCAGGGGAAAAGACGACGCTTGTCCTGTAGATACCGACTTCATCGGAATCTGCATCATTGGAATGGAGAAGGAGCTTGTCGCTTATGGACTCCTCTCCCCTCTTGGAGATCTTATCCAGCTCCTCGGGATAGTTGTAGAGCAGGTTCTGGGGCAGACCATATCCTTCTGTCTGCCAGGTTGAAGGCACATTTATAAGATCCCACTCCGAATCGTCGAAGGACTGGGACTCAAAACCGAAGGGGATCTCTCCCTCGGAATGAGCAAGGAAGAACTTCCATGTGGTAAGCTCCTGCCTGAAAGGAGACTCTACAAGTCCGAACTCCGGAAGCTTGCGCTCCTTGTATATATAATCAAACGATGCGTACGGCAGGAAGCCGTCGTTGGCATATTCAAACTTCATATGACCATCCTGTGCCTATAATAATATATTTTATATTAGCAGATATTTTCCGTCAAAAGATTTCATAGATGTTACATCTTATTAGGCAATATTTCGGTAATTTGGATCAATAAAAAACGGAGGACCCTTAAAGGATCCTCCGCTAATATCAGGCGATCGTAGGATATTACTTGAAAAGGCTGATGTTCCTGATGATGGGAGCCAGTGTGTTGGCAACCGTGGACATCATCTTGATGAAGATGTCGAGAGCAACGCCTACAACGTCCTTACGTGTATCACCGATGGTGTCACCCGTAACGGAAGCCTTGTGTGCAGCAGAACCCTTGCTGTGGCCCTCAAGCTGCTCGCTCTCGATGTACTTCTTGGCATTATCGAAGGCACCGCCGGAGTTACCCATGAAGATAGCTCTGGGGATAGCAACGATGGTAGCACCGACGAGAAGACCGCCGACGAACTGTACGCCGAACATGAGACCGCCCACGATGGGGATGACGATAGCAAGGAGTGAAGGAACTACCATTCTCTTGATAGCTTCACGGGTAGCCATCTCGATCATCATGTTGTAATCGGGCTTAGCCTTGCCTGCAAGGACCTCATCAGTCATCTGCTTGTCTCCGACATCAGCCATGAGCTTTGCAGCGTCGATGGTGTTGTCTGTGAGCATTGCGCAGAAGTACTCTACGAGACCGCCGCCGATAAGACCGCCGGCTACGACTACGAAGGATGCGAAGTTAAGGGTGAGCTCAGCACCGATCTCGGAATAGTTACCTACATATGCAACGATAAGGGAAACTGTTGCGAAAGCGGCAGAACCGATGGCAAAGCCCTTACCGATAGCAGGTGTTGTGTTACCAACTGCATCGAGCTTATCAGTGATCTGACGTACCTCAGCAGGAAGGTGGCATGCCTCGGAAAGACCGCCGGCATTGTCGGCGATGGGACC
>CACXGG010000251.1 GCA_902767145.1 Oscillospiraceae bacterium
AACAGGAAAGCAGCCACAGGATCTTCTGAAGAAAAGAAGCGCCCCGACACTTTAAAGCTGGTCTTATGCCTGCTGCTCTTTGTCTTCTGCGTGCTTTCCGTGGCCGATATCGTTTCCTGGCTCATCATGTTCCCTGTGGTGGTACTGATAATGCTGCTGGTGGACAGGAAAGCCTTCAAGTATGTGGATCTGATGCTCCTTCTGACATTTGTATTCTTCTTTGTACTTATAGGAAATCTGGGACGTATCCCTGTTATCCACGATACCCTCTCACAGGTGGTATCCGTTTCTCCTACGCTCACTGCAGTCTTTGCTTCCCAGATGATAAGCAACGTTCCTGCAGCCATGCTCCTGTCAGCATTTACAGATAACGGTGAGGCCCTTGTGGTGGGAACTAATCTGGGAGGTCTCGGAACGCTCATCGCAAGTATGGCGAGCCTTATCACCTATAAGTTCTATAACGGACTTCCCCGGGACAGAAAAGGGCCTTACCTTCTGAGCTTTACAGTGGTGAACGTGGCATTCCTGGCTGTCCTTCTGGGACTTTATTACATAATGCCGTAATCCGTCTTCGTCTGGATTATACGAAGAACGCTCTGATCTATACGTTCCTCTGTTATGGTGCCGTTCTGGACTGCTTCTTCTATCCCCTGAACTGCCAGGTCGAAATCGTCAGGCATCAGGATTATATCCGCACCTGCCAGGATGGCTGCTACAGCGGCCTCATCTGACTCCCAGTTATCGGTTATGGCACCCATCTGGAAGGAATCGGTGATGATCACACCCTGATATCCCATCTGATCTCTCAAAAGCTCAGTCATGGCTTCTTCCGAGAGAGTGGCAGGAAGATCTCCCGTTACTTCAGGGACAGTTATATGGCCCACCATTATGAAGGGGACATCTGCTTCTATACCATATTCAAAGGGCATGAGTTCCTCTGCCTGAAGTTCCGCTAATGTCTTATCCAGAAGGGCAGCTCCGTAGTGGCTGTCACCTGAGGTGGTGCCATGGCCGGGGAAATGCTTAAGGGTACATGCTATCCCGGCATCCGTAAATCCCTCCACGCACGCTTCTGCCTGCATGGATACATCCACGGGATCGTCGCCGAAGGAGCGGTTTCCTATTACATCGTTCCAGGGATCGCTGGCCACGTCTGCCACCGGAGCGAAGTCCAGATTAAAGCCGTAGTCCTGCAGATATGTACCTATATCAAGGCCCACCTGATAGGAGTCGTTTACTTCTCCCATGGGCGGGAATTGTGCCACATCGAAACTGGGATTGGAGGCGATCCTGGTGATGTCTCCTCCCTCTTCGTCCACAGCAGTGAACATACCTCTCTGTGTGAATATTCCTGTGAATTCTGTTATCTGCTCAGGATCCGTTATATTACCCGCGAAAAAGACCACGCCTGCAACAGGAGTCTCCTCCAGTTCTGCCTCCAGGCTTTCGGAGGTGGCGGTCAGGTAGTCCTCGGGATAGACCGGTTTTTCCATATCAAGGAACTGTTCGGGGGTAATTATGAAGAGCTGGTATATCTTCTCTTCCAGAGTCATCTGATCTACGATGGCATATACCTCGTCGCTGTATACGGGACCCTGGGGGTCTGTCTCTTCCGTCTCCTCTGCTCCTTCAGTTTCAGGGATGGATGTCTCCGTGGCTTCCGTTTCTTCCGTGAAGGAAGTAAGGGTCGGGACGAGCTCCGCCCTCTGTCTTCTGTCGGTACATCCGGAAAGAAGGAGTAAAGCAGCGATAAGAACAGATGCTGTCTTCGTTTTCTTCGTGGAGAAGATCATGATGTTTCTTATTCGACAGTTACGCTCTTGGCGAGATTTCTGGGCTTATCAACATCGCATCCCTTGTAGACTGCCATGTAGTAAGCGAAGAGCTGACAGGGAAGTACTGCCAGGATGGGAGCTAAGAGCTGGTCACAGTCGGGGATGACGAACTTCGCATTGCAGGAGAAGCTCTTGTCGGAGAAACGCTCAGGGATGACTGCAAGTACTGTTGCGCCCCTTGTAGCTACCTCTTTGATGTTGGATTCCATCTTGGACACGAGATCGTCCTGGGTGATGGGACTTACAACAAGAGTGCCGTCCTCGATAAGGGCGATGGTTCCGTGCTTGAGCTCACCACCGGCATATGCCTCGGAATGGATATATGAGATCTCCTTGAGCTTCAGTGAAGTCTCCATGGAGAGATAGTAATCAAGACCTCTTCCGATAAAGAAAGTGCTCTCTGCGTTGAAGTGACGGGAAGCAAACTTGGAGATCTCCTTCTGCTTGTCCAGGATAGCCTGAAGCTTCTCGGGGATAGCAAGGAGTTCCTGCTGATAGTGGATATACTTCTCATCTTCGATCTTGCCCATAAGGTGGGCGAACTTTAAGGCGATAAGGTAAAGGCATCCAAGCTGTGTGGTATATGCCTTGGTGGAAGCGACTGATATCTCGGGGCCTGCAGCCGTGTAGAGGACATTGTCCGCTTCTCTTGCGATGGTGCTTCCTATTACGTTGACTACGGCGAGGGTCCTGCTGCCGAGTTCCTTTGCCTTCTTCATGGCATTTCTCGTATCCAGGGTCTCACCGGACTGGGAGATAACAATGGTAAGTGTCTTTTCGTCCACGATGGGATCAGAATAGATAAACTCACTTGCAACGCCGCATACTACGGGGATACGGCAGAACTTCTCGATGAGATATTTTGCTACGCATCCTGCATGGTATGCTGTACCGCAGGCAATGATGTTTATGTTCCTGAGACCTTCGAGATATTCCTTCGTAACATCGAAATGCTCCAGCATGATGTCGCCATCCTTGATGCGGGGTGCGACCGTGGCATCGAATACCTTGGGCTCCTCGAACATCTCCTTGAGCATGAAGTGGGCATAACCGCCCTTCTGGGCAGCATTGGCGTCCCACTTTACCTGATCGATCTTATAATCTACGGGATCGCCGTGGATGTCAGTGATCTCTACAGAATCCTGGGTCATGGTGAGAACGCAGTCGTCCTCAAGGAAGATAACATCCTTTGTATACTCGATCATGGCGGTAACGTCAGAAGCGATAAAGTTCTCGCCCTTGCCCACGCCTACAACGATAGGGTTGTCCTTCTTTGCACACACGAGCCTGTCGGGTTCGTCTACGCAGAGGACACAGAGGGCATATGTACCTTCGATATCCAGAAGGGCTCTTCTTACAGCGGCATTTATATCCTTGTCGCCGTTTAATCCGTAATAATATTCGATGAGCTGTGCGGCTACTTCGGTATCAGTCTCGGAAGCGAATACATATCCCTTCTTCTTAAGGAATCTCTTAAGCTCGGAATAGTTCTCGATGATACCGTTATGGACTACGCAGATCTTGCCGTTCATGGACATGTGGGGATGGGAATTCTCGTCGCTGGGAGCGCCGTGGGTAGCCCATCTTGTATGACCGATACCTGCTGAGATCCTGTTGGTATGTGTATCGTCAAGAGTAAATCCTGCCTCTGCGACAGCCTCTCTCAGATCCTTTACGTAACCTTTCTTCTTAATGAGTTCGAGCCTGCCGTCCTGAATGAACGACACGCCCGCTGAATCATAACCTCTGTATTCAAGAGTGGAAAGACCGTTGAGCAAGATCCCCAGTGTGTTCCTCGGTCCTATATATCCCACTATACCGCACATTTTCTATTTCCTCCGACTTACAATATGCCGGCAAGCCTCCTGCACGCTTCCTCCGTGCTCTCTCTCGTTCCGAAAGCGGTTATCCTGAAGAATCCTTCTCCCGCTTCGCCGAACCCCTCTCCGGGGGTTCCGACTATGTGGGCCTCGTTCAGGAGCTTGTCGAAAAACTCCCAGGACCCCATATTGTCCGGACACTCGAGCCAGATATACGGCGAGTTCCTGCCTCCAGTATAGAATACGCCTTTACTGTCGAAAACATCCGCCAACAATGCGGCATTTTTACGATAGTACTCGATATTCTCCATACATTGTACCATACCTTCTTCTGAGAGAGCCGCCTGGGCAGCACGCTGTACGGGGTAGGATACGCCGTTGAATTTCGTAGCCTGTCTTCTGAACCACATCTTGTTAAGGCTCGTTCCGTCCTCAGCCTTAAGGGCCTGGGGAACGATGGTCCATCCGCATCTGACACCGGTAAATCCGGCAAACTTGGAGAAGGAACATACCTCTATGGCACATCTCTCTGCGCCTTCGATCTCATATATGGAATGGGGAAGATCGTCTACGACAAATGCCTCATAAGCGGAATCGTAGATGATGAGGGAACCTGTCTCAAGTGCATACTCCACCCACTCTTTGAGCTGGTCCCTGTTATAGGCTGCTCCTGTGGGATTGTTGGGAGAGCAGATATAGATCACTGCACTCTTCTTTTCGGTAATGCTGTCCGGCATGGGAAGGAATCCGTTTTCCTTGCTGCCACTGATGATGGAGATCCTGTTTCCGTTCATGAGGTTGGAATCCACATAAACGGGATATACGGGATCGGGGATAACGATATCGTTCTCTCCCAGGATGTCCACGAGATTTCCGATATCGCTCTTTGCTCCGTCGGAGATAAAGATCTCAGAAAGATCCAGGGATACACCGAAGGTACTGTATCTGTCGGAGACTGCCTGCTTAAGGAACTCGTAACCGCTCTCCGGGGGATATCCCCTGAAGGTCTCCTTGACGCCCATCTCGGCTGATGCATCCTGCATGGCCTTTACTACAACAGGTGCCAGGGGAAGTGTGACATCACCGATGCCAAGTCTTATCAGATCAGCTTCGGGATGTGCCTCCTTATATGCTCTTACTCTTGATGCGATCTCCGAGAAGAGATAAGTCTCCTTTATGTTCTTGAAATTGTCGTTCACTTTTATATTCATCTTCTTATACCGCTTTCGTTTTTTGTTATTATACTCCATCCGCCTGTCCGCCCCGGAAATGAGGGCCTGCACTCACGGGGGAAGTGCAGGCCCTCCAAAAGCGGTATGGATAATAGGTAAATTATCTTACTCCGAAAAGGAGTTCGCCGTATGTAGGGAACGGCCAGTACTCAGCTGCAGTCTCAAGCTCCAGCTTGTCGCAGTTTGCACGAAGTTCATCCATTGCAGGGATCATCTCATCCTTGATCTTGTCAGCGAGGACTTCGAAATCCTCGATATCCTTATAGTCTTCGATGAGCTTGTTGAGTGTCTTGAGTGATGCATTGGCAGCACTCATGTCGGAAGAGATCTCAGCGAGGGTCTCCTTCTCGAATTCAGCTGATCCGCCGGCTGCTGTAACAGCTGCGATGCCTTCTGCCAGGTCTGCTGCATATGCGGAGACTGCGGGAAGGATATCCTGCTTAGCCATAACAGACATTGTCTGGTACTCGATGTTGAGGAGCTTACAGTACTTCTCAAGGAAGATTTCATGACGTGAGTTCATCTCAATTTCTGAGTAGACCTTATGCTTTGTGAGGAGTTCAACGTTCTTGGGATCAAGATAGTGCTTAACTGCATCGGGAAGTGTCCTGTAGTTGGAAAGACCTCTCTTCTCAGCCTCGACTACCCATGAATCGTCGTAACCGTTGCCGTTGAACAGGATCCTCTTATGAGCAGTGATCTCTTCCTTGATAAGATCGTGAAGTGCATTCTCGAAATCAGATGAGTTCTCGAGCTTGTCGGCAAACTGTGAAAGAGCCTCAGCTACTGCTGCATTAAGGACTGTGTTAGCCATTGCGATGGAAGCGGCAGAACCCAGCATCCTGAACTCGAACTTGTTGCCTGTGAAGGCGAAGGGGCTGGTCCTGTTACGGTCTGTCGTATCCTTAGGGAATCTGGGCAGAACATGTACGCCGATCTTCATGATCTCCTTCTCCTTTGAGCCGTAGGGACGGTCCTCTACAATGGAATCAAGGATCTCTGAAAGCTCAGAACCAAGGAATACGGAGATGATGGCCGGAGGTGCCTCGTTAGCACCGAGACGGTGGTCATTACCTGCAGAAGCTACAGAAAGACGGAGAAGATCCTGATAATCGTCAACTGCCTTGATAACGGCTGTAAGGAATGTAAGGAACTGTGCATTGTCCCTGGGTGTCTCGCCGGGATCGAGAAGGTTGATTCCCGTATCTGTGGAGATGGACCAGTTGTTATGCTTACCGGAACCGTTTACACCCTCGAAAGGCTTCTCGTGAAGGAGGCATACAAGGTCGTGCTTTCTTGCAACTTTCTGCATGATCTCCATGGTGAGCTGGTTATGATCTGCAGCGATATTTGTTGTAGTAAAGATAGGTGCGAGCTCGTGCTGTGCAGGAGCAACTTCGTTATGCTCTGTTGTAGCGAGGATACCAAGCTTCCAGAGCTCTTCGTTAAGATCCTTCATGAAAGCCTGTACACGGGGCTTGATAACACCGAAGTAATGATCTTCCATCTGCTGGCCCTTGGGAGGAAGTGCACCGAAGAGTGTTCTGCCTGTATAGATGAGAT
>CACXGG010000252.1 GCA_902767145.1 Oscillospiraceae bacterium
GAAGCTCTCTGATTACGGTGAAGACAACTATTCCTATGCCATAAGCAACATCCCTTACTATGTTATGACTCCCATCATCATCAAGCTCATTACTGACCTTAAGAACACAAAGAAGATGACCTTCATGATAGAGGAAGAGGCCATGAGAAGGATCGATGCGCCACAGAATACCAAACAGTATGGTCCTTTGAGCATTATGTGTTCTCTTTACGGCGATGTGAAAAAGGAGTTTTCCGTATCCAGAGAGTGCTTTCATCCGAAGCCCCATACCACCTCTGCCGTCATTACCTTTACCAGGAAGGATAACGGCTTTTATCCCGACAGCGGATTTTACGATTTCCTTTCCCGCTGTTTTTCCCAGAGGAGGAAAAAGCTCATAAATAACTGCCCCTTTGTTAAGGATGCCCTGAAAGATATGGGGAAAGATCCCGACAGGGTGAGGGCAGAGGACTTATGTCCTTCCGAATATGCGACAATATACGGCAAGATACATGAAATAATGCTATAATTATTTGAAATCTTTTCAGGTGGTTGATATGAAGAAAAATTCCAATTCTAATGCTGACAGTATACTCCGGAGATATTCCGACAATAAGGTCATGAGGAAAAAGAAGGGGCAGAAGGAAGATCTTCCCCTGATGACCACATATGAGCAGAGATTTAAAGGCGGCAGTATGAGCAAGGATCTCACCGCAGAGAAGATCGAGACACTTGATGAGAAGATCGAGAAGAGAAACAAGCTCAAGGAGCCCACGAACCAGCTGATGCCCAGAAGGGTCTCTGTTGAGATCGCAGGAAACAGATATCTCCTGGGAAGTAATGACGATATGAGCGATCTTAGGATCAAGCGTATCGCATCCCTTGCCAACAGGATCCTGTCAAATGCCAAGGATAATAATCCAGGCCTTACGAATTCAAAGATAACCACCCTCGCACTTATAGATGCATGTGAAGAACTCCTTTCTTTTCAGGACGAGAACAGTAACCTGAGGACTGAGCTTATGTATCTGCAGCAGAAGGTCATGCTGGAGGAAAAGCAGATAGTAAAGGATCCCACCCCCATGGAACTTCTTGCTCAGGAGAATGAAGAAGATGAGAAAAAAGATTGAGCTTCTTGCCCCTGCGGGATCACTTCCGATCCTTAAGGCGGCTGTTGATAACGGTGCCGATGCCGTATATATCGGAGCTGATATATTTAATGCCAGGATAAATGCAGATAATTTCACCATGGAGGATATCGCCGAGGGTTGCTCATATGCCCACAGGAGAAGTTCCCTTGTTTATCTTACCCTCAACACACTTGTAAATGACGATGAGATAGAGAGCGCACTGCAGCTGGCATCTGACGCATATAATGCAGGTATCGACGCTATCCTTATCCAGGATAAGGGACTTCTGGAGCTTATCCATAAGACGTATCCACAGATCCCGCTCCATGCCAGCACCCAGATGAATATCTATTCCAGAGATGACCTCTCCGAACTTAAAAAGCTCGGCATCTCAAGGATAGTAGTCCCCAGGGAACTTTCCGTAAGCGAGATCTCCGACAGGGTGAGGCTTGCATCCAGGGAGGGCATCGAACTTGAGGTGTTTGCCCACGGAGCCATCTGTGTCTGCTATTCGGGACTCTGTCTCTTTTCCTCCATGAACAAGAGCGGGAGCAGGTCCGGAAACAGAGGCGTGTGTGCCCAGCCCTGCAGACAGGAATATACACTTAAGAACGGCGAAAACGATGTCCTGAGGACAGGCCATCTGCTGTCGCCTAAGGACAGATCCACAGCTGATCTTATCCCCGAGCTCATAAAGGCCGGTGTTGCCTCTTTAAAGATCGAGGGAAGGATGAGAGACATCGGATACGTATCTTCCGCTGTAAGCGCTTACAGGACCCTTATAGACGCATATTATGACGGTACATACTCGAAGGAGACCTTAAAGAGCGTAAAGGATGCCCTCCTTGTCAACTTCAACAGGGGAGGTGACTTCACATCCCAGTATCTTACAGGCAGGAAGCAGGATAATTTCCTCTCCGGTGAGTTCGTCGGAAAGTTCGGCCTCCGTATAGGCTTTGTTTCCTCTACAGATGCGAAAAAGGGTACCATCGCCGTAAAGACCAAGGAAGGATCTCCCATCCCGATAAAGGGCGATTATATCTCCATCAGGGAGAAGAATACTGAAGTCTGTTCCTTCCCCATAGGAAAGGTCCATGAGGCTCCGGGTTCTGTTACCCTTAAGGGACTTCATCCCGATATGATCTCAAAGCTCAATAAGAATGCAAATGTCTATCTTATGAGCCATGATTTTGATACATCAAAGAAC
>CACXGG010000253.1 GCA_902767145.1 Oscillospiraceae bacterium
CCGGGAGTATCAAGGATATTGATGCAATATCCGTCATATTCGAACTGCATTACGGAAGACGTTACGGAGATACCTCTCTGCTTCTCGATCTCCATCCAGTCGGAGGTCGCATGCCTTGCCGCCTTTCTGGCCTTGACCGATCCTGCCATGTGGATGGCGCCTCCGTAGAGAAGGAGCTTTTCGGTCATGGTGGTCTTACCGGCGTCAGGGTGTGATATGATCGCAAAAGTACGTCTTCTTTTGATCTGTTCCTCTGTTGTACAGTTCATTATTCCACCTCGATAATGTATAATAATCAAATGGTCTATTTAATAAATAAGCCAAAACATTATAACAGGTTGCGGCTCTGCCGCAAAGGAGGAGTTTGAAAATGAAGCGTGGGGGCGGAGTTTTGATGCATATCGCATCTTTACCGGGACCTTTTGGTATCGGAGTCTTCGGAGAGGAAGCGGTCAATTTCAGCAAACAGCTTAAGGAACAGGGAATGAAGTACTGGCAGGTACTGCCCTTCTCATATCCCGGAATGGGAGATTCGCCTTATCAGAGCTTTTCGGCCTTTGCCGGAAATATGCTCTTTATCGATCCCAGAAGGCTCATGAAGATGGGACTTCTTACCGCTGAGGAAGTAGTAAACGAGGAATATAACGTAAACAAGTGGAGGATCGACTACGATTACCTCCGGGTACAGCGCGAAAAGATGCTCCGCCTGGCTTTTTCCAGGGCGGACGAAAAGATCAGGGGCGAAGTAAAGAAGTTCCTGAAGGAAAACAAGTGGGCAGACGACGTGGCATGCTTCCAGGCAGCCAAGGACAAGTTCTACCAGCAGGCCTGGTGGCAGTGGACAGACGAGGCTCTCAGAGATTACGACAGCAAGGCGGTGGCTGAGCTCCGTAAGGAGGAGGACTACCTCTACCACGGCTTTGTCCAGTATATATTCACCACTGAATGGGCCCTTATCAAGAAGGAGATCAACGACAACGGCATCCAGATCATCGGCGATATGCCCATCTACGTCTCCTGCGATTCCGCAGACGTATGGTCAGCCAGAGAGATGTTCAAGATGGCGGACCCGGTGAAGAAAAAGAAGCAGGCTGAGAAGGAGGGAGAGGAATATCCCGAGACAGCCTATGTATTCGATAAGGTGGCAGGCGTACCTCCGGACTATTTCTGCGAGGACGGCCAGCTCTGGGGAAATCCCATATACGACTGGAAGAAGCTCAAGGCCACAGGCTATGAGTGGTGGATGAGAAGGCTGGAGGAGAACTTCAAGCTCTATGACATCGTCCGCATCGACCACTTCCGCGCCTTCAGCTCCTACTGGGAGATCCCTTCCGAGTCAAAGACTGCCAGGGTAGGCGAGTGGGTCAAGGGCCCCGGCATGGATTTCTTCCATGTGCTGAACAAGCGCTTCGGTGACAGCTCCAGGCTCATCGCCGAGGATCTGGGCGAGAAGACTCCTGACCTTGAGGAGTTCCTCAAGGAGTGCGGACTTCCCTGCATGAAGGTAATGCAGTTCGCCTTTAACCCGGGTGAGGACAGCTCCTATCTGCCCCACAACTACGAGGCCAACTGCGTGGCCTATACGGGAACACACGACAACAATACTCTCCTGGGCTGGCTCTGGGAAGCTAATGAACATGAGCGCAGGGAATGCCTCAAGTACTGCGGCTTCGAGGGCGACAACTGGGGAGACGGCGGTACCCACAGCGGTTCCTGCAGGGCTATCATCAGGACCCTGTGGATGAGCCACTCCAACTGCACGATAATACCCATCCAGGATATGCTGGGCTACGGCGGGGACACCAGGATGAACATCCCCGGCACTCCCACGGGCAACTGGGTGGTCAGGTTCTCCAAGGAGGATCTGGACGGAATAGATAACGAATGGTACAGGGAGCTTAACAGGCTTTACAGAAGATGATCCTTTGAGGTGGCGGAAATGGGAAGATACATAATCACGATCGATCAGGGCACCACATCCACAAAAGCATTCCTCCTGGACGAGGAGGGAGTGCTCACGCCTTCATCCCCTTATCCCATCACGCAGCACTATCCGAAGCCCGGATATGTGGAGCATGACGGACAGGAGATATATCTTTCGGTGCTGAAGTGTGTATCAGACCTTCTCCTCAATAACCCCGAAGCTGCGGGCCTTATAGACTCCGTGGCCATCACAAACCAGAGGGAGACCACCATCGCATTTTCAAATGAAAACGGAAAGGCCATCTGTCCTGCCGTTGTATGGCAGTGCAGAAGGACTTCTGACATCTGCAGAAGGGAGATCTATGCATCGAAAGAGCCGGAGATCCTTTTAAAGACGGGCCTTAAGCTGGATCCGTACTTCTCCGCCACCAAGATGCGCTGGATCCTGGAGAACATTCCCGGAGCTGAAAAAGCAGCAAGATCCGGAGAGATCTCCTTCGGTACTGTGGACGGTTTCCTTGTATATAACCTGACGGGAAGGCGCGTTTTCGCCTCAGACTACTCAAACTGCTCCAGGACAATGCTCTTTAACATTGTTACACTGGAATATGACAGGGAACTTCTGGAACTTTTTGACATTCCGGAGGGCTGTCTTGCGGAGCCCAGGCCTTCCTGCTCCGATTTTGGCGCCATCTCCCTTCAGAGGGAGGAACTTAATGCCCTTGGACTTGATCCCAAGGAGGTGGAAGTGCTCCTATCCCTCAACGGCATCCACATAACCGGCGTGGCGGGAGACCAGGCGGCTGCCCTTTTCGGACAGAACTGCTTCGGAAAAGGTGACACAAAGACCACCTACGGCACCGGATGCTTCACCCTTATGAACATCGGCGAGACTCCGGTCTTCTCAAGTAACGGACTTCTTACCTCCGCTTCCTGGTCAATAGGCGGGAAGACAAGCTATGCCCTGGAGGGAAGTGTTTTCCAGGGCGGCTCTGTAATAAGCTGGCTCAAGGATGAGATGGATCTCATCTCCAAGCCTTCTGAATGTGATGAGATCTGCATGAGCATAGAAGATAACGGCGGAGTCTATCTGATACCCGCCTTTACCGGTATGGGAGCCCCCTACTGGGATCCTGACCTGAGAGGTACTCTGGTGGGTCTTACCAGGGGCTCCGGAAGAGCCCACATCGTAAGGGCCGGGGTGGAATCCATCGCCTATCAGGTGACGGAACTGGTGGATCTTATGATGAGCGATACGGGCATCGTCTCCACCTCCATGAAGGTGGACGGCGGCGTATGCGCCAGTGAGTTTCTCATGCAGCTTCAGGCTGACCTTCTGGGAGTGCGCATAACCCGTGCCATCTCAGATGAGATGACAGCCATGGGTGTGGGACTGATGGCAGGTCTCACCACAGGTTTCTTCGATTCCGAAGAGACCATCAGATCCCTTTACAGGGGACGAAAGGAATATACGCCCAAACGTGCTCCCAACGAAGCCAGGGAGCTTCTCAAAGGATATAAGAAAGCCGTTGCCGCATCATACGCCGCAGCGGGAAAAGAAGAGGTGAAATAAAGATTGACTGAGCTCTATATATTGTTCTTTCAGATGGCCCTGATGATCGTTCTCGGCATCATCCTGAGAAAGAAGAGAATCATCGATGACAGGACCCAGGGAACGCTTTCCGACATCCTGCTCAAGGCGGTCCTTCCCTTCACCATAATCTCATCAAGCCAGTACGAATATTCCACCGAGATGGTCAAGTCCATCATCGCGGTGGCATGCTGTGCATCGGCCTACTATATCGTTACTTTGCTCATCCTTCGCCAGACCACCATGAGACTGCCCTTCGACGAGAGCGAAAAGAGGGTCTTTGTAACCACTTCCGTCTTTGCCAATACCGGCTTTGTAGGCTTCCCTCTCATGTATGGCCTTTTCGGCGCTTCGGGACTTCTCCTGGCGTCCATCTATAATCTCATGTATAACCTTTTTTTCTATACGTACGGAGTGCATCTCATCTCCAGGAAGACCGGCAACTTCAAGGATATCTTCTTGAATCCCGTATCCATCGCATCCGTTGCTGCCGTGGTGCTCTTTATCATCCCCTGGAGGATGCCTGTCTTTGTCAAGGAGACTACGGATCTCATCGGAAATATGACGGTCCCCCTGTCCATGATCATCCTTGGATCGACCTTTGCCACCGTCGACCTCAGGAAGCTCTTCATGGATAAGAAATCATATATCGTCATGGCCCTCAGGCTCATCGTATTTCCCCTCGCAATGCTGGGGGCACTGATGATCGCCAGCAGGTTCATAGAGGTAAATCCCAGGACTATGATAACCCTTACCATAATGACGGCTCTTCCCTCGGGGACCATGAACGTCATCTATTCGGAAAGGTATAACTGTGCGTCAAAGTTCTGCGCCAGGACCGTCGTCATGACACTCGTATTTATGGTAGTGACACTCCCTTTGCTCATAGGCCTTTGCCTGAGATTTCTGATGGGTTGATCCGGAGGTTAAGATGGAACAGAAAGACTTTTTTCTCAAGCGTGATATAAAGAATCCCAGGCTGGAAGAATATATGGATAAGATGAAGGCGGAGGGCTCTCTGGACAACATGAAAGCCGTGCTCACCGAGTCCGCAAAATCCAGGTTCGCAGTACCTGTCTATGCCGATGAGGAGAGGATCTCCTTTAACGTCATGAAGGACTCAAAGAACAGGATGTTCATGGTCATATATTCCGATACTGACAGGATGTATGAGAGCACTTCCAAAGACCAGAAAGCAGTGGAGGCAGGATTTGAGGATATCATCTCCGTTGCCATCGATGAGAACCTGAACGTGGACGGCGTTATCGTCGACCCGGGCACAAAGGATATCGTCTTCGGAAAAGAGATGCTTAGGACTATCGCCAGCGACATGGGAAATGCCGAAAACGTGCTGAAGGTGGGAGAGCCAAATGCCTACCCCGAGAACATGCTTCCCGAGATCGAAAAGTACTGCAAAGAAGAGCAGAAGATCGAGGAGGCCTATGTGCGTCTTTTCGTCAACAAGGAGACAGGTCTTACAGGCTGGTTCTTCGTCCTGAAGACAGAGGGTTCCGAAGATGAGAAAAAGTACGTCAGGGAGTCCTTCGAAAAGCACATGAAGCCCTACCTTGACGGCCTTCCCGCCATGACACTTGACTACGAGAATGAGGCGTCCATCCCCGCGGTAAAGGGAGTGCGCCCTGTTTATACCAGGAAGTGATCACATGAAGGGCAGAAAGATCGGGATCATAGTTGTCATACTCTTTATCTTCGTCATGGCGATGATCTTTGTCATGATGAAGCTGAGCGACATCTCCTCCAGGTCATTCCTGGCAAAGAGCAGGATGGATACAGAGGAGAGAGTGGAGCTTCTGTCTCAATATGATTACATGATCTACTGGATCGGTGAATGCCCTGAAGAACTTCAGTCCTCCGGTGCAAATATCACGGTCCTCGCCCCTGAGAATATGAACGACAGCACCATGCCCGTTAAGTGGTCGAATTTCCACTATACGGAATATGATGAAGAAGGAAATCTCGTCAAGGAAGTCATCCCCAGGGATTATCCCGAAAAGATGCTCATCGTCCTTAATGCCGGGAGGGCCCTTACAGAGGGCGAGGCGGATGTGCTGAACAGATGCGTGGTGGACAACTATATCCCCCTGATCGTCATCGGAAAGCCCGGCATCGACGACATAAGGAGCAGGTACCTTCTCGTGGAAAAGGACTACGGCTTCAATGATACAATGGAATTTATAACAGGCGAAGGAGCCACGGATAATACAGTCTCATCTGAGGCAGTTGAAAAGGGCGGAAGAGATCTCACGGATGAGGTCCTGGACAGGGCCATCGAGCTCTTTGCCATAGATCTTGGACCGGAGCCTGAAGTAGTGGGAACAGTCCCTTCTGAGACATCTTCGGAGGAGACGGAGATATCTGAGACCATGATGGGAACTGAGACTGAAGGGAGCATTTCATGAGCATAGATGAACAGAAGATAGCCATGATAATGTCCCGTTATGAAGAGGTGGTCTCATCCATGTCCGACCCTTCCATCGCCTCGGATCCCGACCGCTATCTCAAGCTCTCAAAGGAACTGGGAGATCTCACCGTCAAGGCGGATATCATCAAGGCGAGAAAAGAAGCATACAGCGACAGGGACGAAGCCCTGGAGCTCCTGTCATCAGGTGACAGCGATATATATGATCTTGCAAATGAACAGCTCTCCGATGCCAAGGAGAGGATAGAGAAGATAGAGCAGGAACTCATGGTGGCCCTGACGGAAAAAGATCCCAGGGACGACAGGTCAGTTATCGTGGAGATCAGGGCCGGAACCGGCGGCGAGGAAGCAGCCCTTTTCGCTTCGGAACTTCTCCGCATGTATAAGGGCTATGCCCAGAGAAAAGGCTTTTCCGTAGATATGATCGACTCCAGCGAAACGGAGCTGGGCGGTTATAAGGAACTGGTCTTTGAAGTCGAGGGAAAAGGAGCCTACAGCAGGTTCAAGTTCGAGAGCGGAGTACACCGCGTCCAGAGGGTTCCCGTCACGGAATCAGGCGGCAGGATCCACACTTCCGCAGTTACCGTGGCAGTGCTCCCCCAGGCTGACAGTGAAGACGTAAATATCGATCCCAAGGATCTTAAGATCGACAGGTACAGGGCATCAGGTGCCGGAGGACAGCACATCAACAGGACCGACTCCGCCATAAGGATCACCCACATCCCCACGGGACTCGTGGTGCAGTGCCAGGATGAAAGGTCCCAGCACAAGAACAAGGATAAGGCCATGGCGGTACTTCAGAGCCGCCTGTGGGAGATGACAAGATCCAGGGAAAAGGAAGAACTGGACAGCGAGAGAAGATCCCAGGTAGGATCGGGAGACCGTTCCGAAAAGATAAGGACATATAACTACCATCAGGGAAGGGTGACGGACCACAGGATCAAGCTTACCCTTTACCGGTTAGAGGAGATACTTGCAGGAGACCTGGATGAGATAATAGACGCCCTCACCCTGGATCTGGCAGCACGAAAAGAGACGGAGGAACAGACTTGAATACTCTCTTCATAAAAGGAAATGACGATGAAAATATCAAGGCAGCAGCCAAGGCCGTAAGAGACGGGGAGGTTGTATCCTTCCCCACGGAGACAGTCTACGGATTAGGTGCTGATGCATTAAATGCCGGTGCAGTAAAAAAGATATTTGAAGCCAAGGGAAGACCCGGGGACAATCCCCTCATCGTCCACATATATGACAAGTCCCAGATCGCTGATCTGGCATCTGAGGTGACTCCTCTTGCAGAAAAGCTCATGGATGCATTTATGCCCGGTCCCATCACCGTCATTGTAAAGAAATCAGCAGCTGTCCCCGACGAGGTCACGGCAGGCCTTGATACAGTTGGAATAAGGATGCCCAAGAACGAAGTATGCAGGAAGTTCCTGTCATACTGCGGGTGCCCCGTTGCGGCTCCTTCCGCAAATCTCTCCGGAAGCCCTTCACCCACGTCAGCTCTTCATGTCCTGAACGACATGGACG
>CACXGG010000254.1 GCA_902767145.1 Oscillospiraceae bacterium
ATCAGGTGGCCAGCAGCAGAGAGTTTCCATCGCAAGGGCTCTTGCTACAAATCCTGAGATCTTATTTTTCGACGAGCCTACTTCCGCCCTGGATCCTGAGCTTACGGCAGGAGTCCTTAAGGTAATAAGGGAACTGGCTGAAGAGAAGATGACAATGGTAATAGTTACCCACGAGATGAGCTTTGCCAGGGATGTAGCCGACAGGATCATCTTTATGGATGGCGGCGTTATCATCGAAGAGGGAAATGCCTACGAGCTCATAACAAACCCGAAGAACGAAAGGACAAAGGCATTCCTGGCAGGATACTGATCCTGATCACCTGGCCGTAATGGCAAGGTCTACACTGTCCAGCCTTACTTCACCGGATCCTTCGTTTATGATGACGAATTCCACCTGCTCGCTGTATTCATCAAAGCAGAATTCATAGACTGCGATATCGTTATCCTTCTGTACTTCCATGGCGTCAGAAACATAGGCGCCCTTTCCCGCCGTGGGGATAAATGAGATATCAGAAAGTCCTTCGCCTCTGATGGTCAGGCGGTAGGATCCTCTGGGCAGGGTGATCATGGGACCGTAGGAGTAGCCATCCTCATAAAGATAGCGGCTTCCGTCAAGGTCATATCCGTCCACCAGATATACCCCGTCATAGAAATAATCAAGGTCATAATCCGCCATAAGATCCAGGATCTCATCGTGGCTTTCAAAGACATATACATAGATATTATCGGCGATAAGATCCGGTACCTTCTGCCCGATGCCGTGGGACAGGATGGAATAAGGAAGCTCGTCCTCAGAGAGGATGACAGCGACCTTTCCCTCCGGGAAAGCTTCAAAATGAGACTTCTCCTGAAGCCAGGGACGAAGGGTTGCGGGATCTGATACATCCATGAGCTCGGGAGCCTCCCAGTGGTACATATTGATATCACCGTCTGAAAGCTCCGTTATGATATTTGCGTTCCAGAATGTTGAGTAACCGCATGAAACGTCATTTGCCTTAAGATATGAGACCACATCCCTGTAGGGCTTTGTTTCGTCCAGGTCCTTATAGTCATAGTAGAAGGTGACCTCCCCTGCCATCTTAAGGATAACGAGAAGGACGGCTGCTATGGTTATGAACTTCTTCCTCTTATATTCAGCCTTACAGATGTTATTGGTGCACAGGGGTACCAGCAGGATGATGATGGGGGAGATATATCTTTCCACCGTATCCTTCATAACGAAGATCTGGACCAGCAGGAAAAGGCTCAGGGAGACCATAAAGAGCATGCTCAGGATCCTGCTGTCATCCCCCTCCTTATCCTTGGGGATATGGAACAGCGAAAAGCCCGTGAGCAGGGTGACTGCCCCGAAGCTAAGGTTCTTCAGGATCCCGGAGAGCATCAGAGGTCCCGGTGTATATCCCATGTTCTGTATGATGGCATTAACATTAAATAACAGCGTATCGTTATCAAAGGGGAAGAAAAAGAAGTGGTCGAACTTCTGTACCGTTATGATCTTCGTGAGAACGAAAACATAGAACACAAGTCCCATGAGTGCGGAGATAAAAGATATGATCCCGAACCTGACCCTTTTTATGTTTGCCTGTTCCTCCCTGCCGTTAAGGAAATCCTTAAGTGCCGGGAATACCAGCACAAGGAACAGGGGCAGGAAGAAAAGAAGTATGAGCCTGTAGCCCCCAAGTCCCGAAAGGAACGCGATGACATAGGCTGCTATCTCCTTTATGAGCTGCTTTCTGTCCCTGCTGCCGCCCTTCTCCAGATAGTCGAAAAGGAGTGCCAGCGAAAAGAAGAATACGGTTATAAAGGGAAGGTAGTACAGTCCCAGCAGGTAGTAGTTAACAAATTCATATGAGATGGGCAGGGCCAGCACCGAGGCGGTGATGGGAAATGCCCTCTCTATCTTAAGGCTTTTGCAGAGGCAGTAATACGAAAAGAGCATGAGGGCGATATGAAATGCCGTGGAAATGACCCTTATGTTATGCCAGCTGCTCATAAACCTGAACAGGAACGATGTGAAGATCTGGATATAGAGGATCCTTATCTCCGAGGAATAGCACCACTTCGTGGTGATGATGCCGTTACCCCTGGAGAGGACTTCAGCGAGCAGGAGCTCACTGGACATATCCGCATCCAGAAGATATGTGATCCTTTTTGCTACGAAGACTACAGTCAGTAAATAAGACAGAATAAGGAGCATCCACGACAAAAGATACGGGATATCATCCTTCCTTATGATCTTCTGTCTCTGCTCCTTACTCAAGATAAGTCACCTTTTAAGAACCTGGATCATTCTTTTCCTTCTTCGGGAAGCTCTGAAGCTTCTTCCTCCTTGGAAGGTCCTTCTGTCTTTTCTTCTGCGGGCTTTTCAGAGGGCTGCTCAGAAGGAGCAGGCTTTGCTTCTTCCGGCTTTTCTTCGGAAGCAGGCTTTGCTTCTTCAGCCTTCTTGGCCTCTTCCTCTGCCTTTGCCTTTTCCTCAGCCTCCTTTGCGGCCTTTTCCCTTTCCAGGATATCAGTGAGGTCGCCGTCCTTTTCGAAGATCTCCTCGAACTCGGGACCGTCAACCTTATTTACTGCCATGAGCCTTGCGGAAAGACCCTCGACAACGTTCTTATGCTCCATGAGGACATCCTTTGTCTTCTCATAGCACTCGTCTATGATGCGCTGGATCTCCTTGTCGATCTCAAAGGCAGTCGCATCGGAATAGCTCTGTACCTGGCCGAAGGAAGCACCTACGAATACCTCGTCGTTGTCATTTCCGAAGACCATGTTCCTGAACTTGGGAGACAGACCGTAACGCTTGACCATGCTGGTGGCAACGCGGTTACAGTTCTGAAGGTCAGAGGATGCACCGGTACTTACCTCACCGAGGAAGAGCTCCTCGGCAGCACGTCCGCCCAGGGATACCATGATGGAATCCAGGAGCATCTGCTCGGTTACCATGTCCATATCCTCCTTGAACTTGTAGGCAGTGAAACCGCCTGCCCTTCCGGAGGGGATGATGGTTACACGGTCAACCTTCTGATAGTCACTGATGGCTCTCAGTACTACGGCGTGGCCTGACTCGTGGTAAGCGGAAAGCCTCTTGCTCTTTTCGCTGAGTTTCTTTGATGTCTTCTCGGGTCCCATGAGGACTCTGAAGGTAGCGTCGGAGATCTCAAGGGATGAGATCTTCTTCTTGCCTCTTCTTGCAGCCAGGATAGCTGCCTCGTTAAGTACATTCTCAAGATCGGCACCTGTAAATCCGGAGGTGGAAAGAGCCAGCTCGCGGAGATCGACAGTCTCATCGAAGGGCTTGTTCTTTGCGTGGATCTTGAGGATAGCCTCTCTCTCGTCGGCATCGGGCTCATTGACCATTACCTGACGGTCAAATCTTCCGGGCCTCAGGAGAGCGGGGTCGAGAACGTCAGGGCGGTTAGTAGCCGCGATGACGATAACGTTCGTATGGATATCGAATCCGTCCATCTCAACAAGGATCTGGTTAAGGGTCTGCTCTCTTTCGTCGTTACCGCCTCCGAGACCTGCGCCTCTCTTACGGCCGACAGCATCGATCTCATCGATGAAGATAACACTGGGGGCAGCCTTCTTTGCATCAGCGAAAAGGCTCCTTACCCTGGCAGCACCGGCACCGACCAGCATCTCAACGAAGTCGGAACCTGAGATGTAGAAGAAGGGAACTCCTGCCTCACCGGCAACTGCTCTTGCCAGGAGGGTCTTACCTGTACCGGGGGCACCGTGAAGGAGTACGCCCTTGGGCACCTTGGCACCAAGATCCGTAAACTTCTTGGGAGCTTTCAGGAATTCGACTATCTCGGAAAGCTCCTCCTTCTCCTCGATGGATCCGGCTACGTCGTCGAAGCGGACCTTCATCTTGTGGGGATCTGTGAGCTTTGCCTTGTTATTACCGAAGGAGAATACTCCGTTTCCGTCCTTGGCCTGTCTGTTCAGGTTAAGGAAGATAACGAGTACTACTACGATCATTCCGATGGTGAGAAGGATATTGAAGACTGTTGCCCAGTCGAAGGGCTCAGTGTAGTTGTAAGCTTCGATCTTGCCCTCTTCCTTGGCCTCATCAAGTTTCTCCACGAGATCGTCCACATATTCCCTGGGAATGCTCTGGACCATGCGCTCCGTGGTGCCTTCTGCTGTCTCATACTCCACGGTTACCGTGGTTCCGTCGATGGTTACTGTAGAAACGTCATAATCATCGCTCTCGATATAGTTCATTACATCCGAAAGCTTTGTCTCGTTGCCCTTTGCAGGCTTGTCCCCGAAAAGGAGCACCGAGCAGATAATAAGCGAAATGATAAGTACGCCGTAAAAGATCAGTCCTGAACTGACCTTAGGCTTTTTACTGTTTCCACCCCTGTTCTCATTATTGTTTTCCATGTTACCTCACTATGCGTATATCTTTATAATTTCTGAAATGACCGTTATAGTCGAGTCCGTAGCCCACGATGAACTTGTCGGGGACGACTATACCGTTATAATCCGGCACCAGATCCGTAAGCCTTCTGTCAGGCTTATCAAAGGCGGTGCAGATCTTAAGGCTCTTGGGCTCTTTCTTGCCCAGGAGTTCCTTGAGGAGCTTTAAGGTCCTGCCGGTATCGACGATATCCTCCACGATCAGGACATGCTGGCCCTTGATGTCGACAGTAATGTCCTTCTTGATCTTGAGGACTCCGGTGGAATTCTCGCCCACATAGCTGGAGACCTGCATAAAGTCGATATTGACCGGCATCTTAAGTTCTCTTATGAGGTCGGAGGCAAATATGAATGCACCCGTAAGGATGGGGATGACCACCAGTTCCTCACCGGCATAATCCCTGTTTATCTCAGAAGCTACTCTCTTGACCATCTCATCGATCTCTTCTCTTGAGATCAGTATCTCTGAAGTATCCATATCTACCCGTTATCCTCTCCGACAACAAAAGTTATCTTTTTTATCCTGTCCGGCATATCCTCTTCCCCGGAGGCCTGAAGCCATGCCCTGCGGGATACCTCATCGGTAAATCCCTTCCCGTGGCCAAGGCCCGGGATCCAGAGCACCTCATCCCCTGAAGTCAGAAGGAGTATGCTGTCTCTTGCATCTGCCGGGATCTTCCTGTCCATAAAGAGCTTTCTGAGCTTTTTGCTCCCGGATGACCCTGCTCTCCTGAAGGAAAGATCAGGCCTTCCGTTCTCCAGTACCAGAGGAGCTGTCTGCTCCCCGGGGCGGACCGGGAAAAACCACGACATATTATTATACTCTAATAAGGCACTATTCTCAATGATTTCCGTCTTTACCAGAAGTTTTGACCCCGGAACGGAAACAGTTCCCGTCTCGGGCAGGGTGATGCAGATATCCTCATCCGAAGTCAGATATCCCATTCCCCCGGCAACGGCAGCAGCCACAGAGGACAGCTCTTCACCGGTACAGAATCCCACAAGATCACCATTGGTAAAGGCGGTCCTTCCGAAGGGAAGGTCGCAGGTCAGGGTGCCGTGGGGATCGTCCCCGCAAAGGGAAAGCACCATGCCGGTGTGAACTGACGTAAAGTCCGTAAGATCCCCGAAAGTATCAAGCCACAGCCTTCTTATGAGCCTTGAAGCGATGGCCCTGTGCGTATCCTTCAGAACATCCACCTTAAGGAAGATGTGATCTTCTAACCTTACCGGATGATATGCCTCTTCCGTGATCTTTTCGATGAGGTCGAGATCGTCCTTAAGAAGGGCATATGTGTCGTTTAATGCCTCAGAAGGATCCTTTACTGAAACCTTCGCTATAGCGGGCAGCACATCATTTCTCCAGATATTTCTGGTGCATTCAGACATGGTATTTGTCTCGTCCTCACCATAGGAAATGCCGTTTCTTTTAAGATACTCCAGGATCTCATCCTTTGTGAGGCAGAGAAGCGGCCTTATGATATCTCCGGACAGAGGCGCGGGAGAAACGAGTCCCTCCAGGGCGCATCCCCTGAAAAGGTTCATCATCATGGTCTCAGCCACATCATCCCTGTGATGGGCCACGCAGATCCTCACATCTCCCCCTTCTTCCCTTACAAAGTCCCTGAAGGCTTCATAGCGGAGGATCCTTCCTGTCTCCTCCTCTGACCTTCCCATGTCCTTTGAGATCTTTTTTACATCCCTGGAAACGCTCCTGAAAGGGATGCCCTTTTCGAGACAGAGGTTTCTTGCGATCTCCTCGTCCCTGTCTGCGTCGGAGCCTCTGAGCATATGGTTTACATGCAGGGCGAAGATGGACGCCTTAAGGCATCCTTCAGTCTTAAGTTCGTTAAGTATGGACAGAAGAGCCGTGGAATCAGGGCCTCCGGAGAGACCTACCAGGATCTTTTCACATTCAAAGAGAGCGTTATCGGATGAAAACTTCAGGACCTTCTGTGCTTCGGCGGAAAGACGATCTTTCATGGATCAGAAACCGTCCGGGAAGGAATCGTTACTGTCAGCGAAAAACTCCTCATTCTCATCATTTACGGGGATATCATCCTCCGAGATGGGAGCAAAGGGAGGTTCTTCGTCCTCGAAGTTATAGTCAGAAGCAGAAGCCTGGGGTGTTGTCGTCCTGGTATAGGAAGACTGTGTTCCCGTGGTCGTGGGATCCACCGGATCAGAGTCTCTGGGAATATCCATGAAGAGTGTCTTGGCGCCCCACCACTTAACATGGACCTTACCTGTCTCACCGTGCCTGTTCTTGGCGATGATGAGCTTGGCGTCCTGTATCTCAGGGACCTCATCCTTCTTATAATAGTCGGCTCTGTCGATGAAGATAACGGAGTCGGCATCCTGCTCGATGGCACCGGAGTCACGGAGGTCAGAGAGCATAGGCGTGTGATCGTCCCTCTTCTCAGAGCCTCTGGAGAGCTGTGAGAGGGCGATAACGGGAACTCCCATATCCTTGGCCAGGATCTTAAGGGACCTGGAGATATCTGAGATCTCCTGCTGTCTCGAGGAACCTGCTCTTCCGGGGATGGTCATGAGCTGCAGATAGTCAACGATGACAAGGCCCAGCATACCCTTTGCCTTCAGGTCCTTACACCTGGAGAGCATGGTAACGGGGCTGACATCGGAATTGTCGTCGATATAGATGGGAAGTCCTGCCAGTTCGCCGAACACCTTGGCCAGTTCCTGCTCCTTCTCGGGAGTGAGGGTGGCTTTCTGAAGTTCCTTGGCGGTAACCTTAGCCCTGGAAGCCAGGATCCTGTTTCCGATCTCAGACTTACTCATCTCAAGGGAGAATATATTTACGTTGTAATTTCTGTGGATGGCAACGTTAGTGGCGATGTTGATGACAAGGGCCGTCTTACCCATACCGGGCCTGGCGGCGATGATATTGAGCGTGCCGGGACGGAAACCTCCCAGCATATGATCAAGACCTCTGAAACCGGTCTTAACGGCATTGACCCTCTCCTTACCGCTGGAGATGGCATGGATCTCGTTTATGTTTCTCTTGAGGATGTCGTTCAGACCCTCAAAGCCTGCGCCCTCATTATTCTCCCTGATGGGGGTGAGCCTGCTGACGGCCAGGTCGATGATATCGTTTACTTCATTTGTTCCGGAGGAGGCCTTCTTCTCAAGATCTCTCAGGGTGTTTATCACCTGACGCATGGAGCTCTTTTCCCTGATGCTCTCGATATAGCTGTCGGCATTGCTGGCAACGGAGGCAGTATTTGCAACGGCAAATACATATTCCGTTCCTCCGGCGGAATTGATGGCTCCCATCTTCTCCAGCTGCTCACAGACATTGAACCTGTCGATGGCACCGTTGCTCATATAGAGCTTGGTGATAGCCTCGAAGATGAGCGCATTTCTCTTGTCGGAAAAGTTCTCCTTTACGATCCTCTTTCCGACTGCGCTGTCCAGGGTGTCCTTATTCCTGATGCACAAAGAGAGCAGAGCCTTCTCTGTCTCCACATCATGAAGGGGTACGGAGGGTTTCTCCGCAGGACCCGTTGCCAGATTGTCCTTCAATTCCCTCTCTGCCAACTTATAAAGCCTCTACGTTTACATTGATCTCACATGATACTTCGGGGTGGAGCTTGATCCTGACACCAAATGTTCCCACGTTCTTGATGGGATCCTTGATGACCACCTGCTTCTTCTCGATATCGAAGCCGTCCTTCTTAAGGGCATCGGATACATCCTGGGATGTAACGGCACCGTAGAGCTTTCCGCCCTCGCCTGCCTTCATCTTAAGGGATACGGACTGTCCGTCCAGCTTCTTCTTGAGATCCTTGGCTGCATCGAGAGCTCTTCTCTCATGCTCTGCCTTGGCTCCCTTCTTAAGGTTTACCTCATTGAGGTTGGAAACTGAAGACTCCTTAGCGAGCTTCTTCTTGAAGAGGAAGTTCCTTGCATATCCGTCGTTTACCTCAACGACGTCATTTGCCTTTCCCAGTCCTTTAACATCTGCCAGAAGGATAACTTTCATATCTGTGGCACCTCCGTAAAAGTGTATCTTTAAATTTGAATTGGGCACTCTCCGCAATGGAGAATGCCCAATAATTATATACTATATACCGCTTCTTTTCCACGCGGATGATCTTATGAAGATCAGTCTGCTACGTAGGGAAGAAGAGCGATCTGACGGGCACGCTTGATAGCTGTTGTAAGCTCTCTCTGGTGCTTAGCGCATGTGCCTGTCATTCTCTTGGGAAGGATCTTTCCTCTCTCGGAAATGAACTTCCTAAGACGTGTAGTGTCCATGAAGTCGATCTGCTCGACCTTCTCAGCACAGAAAGCACATGTCTTCCTGCGGGAACGTCTCTGTCTCATATTGCCGGAGAATTCTCTGCCGGTCTTAGGTGCTCTGTTCTCAGCCATAATTAAAACTCCTTAACTGATTAACTGAAATTAAAACTCGAATGGAAGATCAAGTCCGCCGCCCATATCATCATCGTCACTGTTCATATCAGGAGCGATGGATGTCTTGGGAGCTGTGGGAGCGGTAGCAGCTACAGAACCTTCTGCAGGCTGGGGAGCTGACTGTACAGGTGCACTCTTGGGTGCTGCTGCGCCGTTTGCTCCGTTACCGTTGCCGGACTCAACGAATTCTGCCTCGTCTACGACTACTTCAGTGACATATCTCTTCTGACCGCTGTTGCTGTCTTCAAAGCTCCTGGACTGGATGCTTCCCACGATACCGATCCTTGATCCCTTGCGGAAATAGGATCCGATAAAGGAAGCTGTCTGCCTCCATGCCACGCAGTTAATGAAATCTGCCTGTCTCTGTCCGTTATTGTCCTTGAACCTTCTGTCCACGGCAACCGTAAAGTTGCAGAACGGAACCTGACTGGAAGTATTCTTAAGCTCGGGGTCCTTCGTTAACCTTCCTACCAACATTACCTTGTTCATTTTCTTCCTCCGTTAAATGCGGCGATCACTCGCTGACACGGACAGTGAGAAAACGAAGAACACCGTCAGTGATCTTGAGCACACGCTCGATCTCCTTGGGGAACTCACTCTCGGCAGTAAAAAGGATCTTAAGGTATACACCTTCCTTCTGATCCTGGATCTCGTATGCAAGGTGCTTAGATCCGAGGTTCTCAAGCGCATCTACTGTAGCGCCTGTCTCGATCTTGCTCTTGATCGTCTCGATAAGAGAGTTAAGAGCCTCCTCGCCGATAGCAGGATTAAGGACAGTTACCAACTGATACTGGTTTGCCATTATTTTCACCTCCTCTTGGTCTCTTCGGCCCGATATCTGAAGTACCGGGCAAGGATTAAAGTTCTACCGTATAAATAAATACAGCACAGGAGAGAATAACACAGCAAAAGCCTTTAAGTCAAGTTGTTCTTACTCTTTCTTCAATGTTCGCGTCTTCACTAATATTCTTACTCCACTATTTTACATTCAGGGGAAGTATTTGTCCATAGTTTTCGAACAAATGTTCAAAGTCTTTCGGCGCCCAGATCCTTGATGATATAGGGGAATAATATCTCCAGCCAGGCCTTCAGGGCTTTGGCCGTATGGATATATGTCTCCATGTTCTCCCCGGCGGGATCCGGGATGGAAACGGATACCACTCTTCCCTTCTCGTCCTTGATGACAAGACCCTTGGAGGCTGCATAGGAGGAGATGGAAAATACCTTTCCCTCAGCCTCGGGGAAGGAGTTCAGTATGTTGAAGGCCTGATCGTCGTGCATGGTTATCACGAGATCGTGGTCATTATATTCAGACGGGCAGGCGCGAAGGCTCCTGTGGTGGGAAAGATCCATGCCGAAGCACTCCTCCAGGGCATCGCACATCCTCTTATCGGGAAGGTCCCCCTCCATGGCGAAAAGGCCCGCGGAGCCGGCATAGAGCTCTGCACCCGTGGAAGTATCACCCTCCCTGCAGAAAGGCGCCTCTTTCCTGAGCATATCGGTAAAGATCTTCTCGCAGGCTGCGCTCCTGGCAGTATTCCTGTCACCAACGAAAAGGACGGATGAAGTGAACACATCCCTGAACATCTCCAGGGGCATCTCGTGCCTCTTCACTTCAGGCTTTGAAGGAAGATCCCCGGACTTGCCGGCCGCCTTGGAGAGCCTGTTCATATATGCCTTCTGAAGTCCTTCTCCCGTAAAGCCTGCTGCCAGGATGACATCGGGCTTCTGGATATCCAGATGGCGGAGTCCGTCGAAAAGGCAGTGGGAAGCATCGGCGACATTTCCGGACTTTCCGTAGGAATAGAAGTTTATATGTGACAGGAGGATATCATCCCCGGTCCTTTCAAAGAGTTCCTTTGTCTCATCACCGGCGAAGATGCCGATCCTTGCTGCGGGATTCTTCTCTAAGATCCCGCGGCACTTGAGGATATAGGGAGATGCCACGGAGAAAAGCTTCTGCTTCTGCTCATCTGTCATCTCCTTGAGAGGATCTTTCTTCTCCTTTTCCTCATCTTCGGGAGCTTCGGTCTCAGGGATGAGGATATCGTCCTCAGAAACGTCCTCAGGGAGCATCATGATCTCCACTTCCGCATCGGGAGCATAGTGTCTGTATTTCATTCCGGGAGCCTTGGGAGTCTCTCCCTCCTTAAGGGTCTCGGATCTCGTATCAGATGAAGCCACTTCATCGATCATGGCCTTGGTGACTGCACCGGGCCTTAAGATCACCGGCTCTTCTCCCGTGGCATCCACAACTGTGGACTCCAGGCCAACTTCACATTCACCGCCGTCTATGATGGCGAAGATCCTGCCGTCCATATCGTTCAGGACATGAAGAGCTGACGTGGGAGAAGGGCTTCCGGAGAGGTTTGCGGAAGGAGCCGCAACGGGGCACCCGCAGTATGACAGGAACTTCCTGCATACTTCGTTCCTGGGCATCCTTATTCCAACTGTATCAAGACCTGCCGTGACCTCGTCGGGGACAGCTGCTGATTTCTTTACAATGACGGTGATGG
>CACXGG010000255.1 GCA_902767145.1 Oscillospiraceae bacterium
CAGGGTGATATCCGTAATGTCACTTATCGTGCTCCTTCTGTCCCTTGTGATCAGGGTATTCAGGATCTCAGTTAAAAATACTGCTAAGAAAGCAGCAAGATCCATTTCCCAGGCTACTTCCAGAGCTTATGATTCCGTAAGGCACGAGGAGAGGAGAAGACCCCGTCCCCAGCCCCAGAACCGTCCCGTATATCCCCAGATGCCTCAGCAGGGCAGACCTGATGTACCCTCGAGATATACTAATAACAGAGGCTCCCAGTTCGTAAATACCCCTACTGATATCTACGGATCGCCTATTTTCGACAGGGATCCCAATGTGGATCTTCTCAACAGGCACAGGATGCCTGTTGATGCAAAGAACGGATTTATCGATGTTTCCGGCCAGGAGTTTGGTGCTGATACTACAGTACACACCGACAGGCTCAACTACGGAAACAGACAGGTCAATATCGAAGACAATGACGATGCTCCTGCAGCTGATTTCGAATATACAACAGAACCCAAGAATCCTCCTTTGAGACAGAAGAGGGATCAGAAGTATCATTCCTTCGATGAGAGAAATCCCAACAGGCAGAAGGAGTTCTATGACCTGGGAGGATCAGTCTTCCCGGATGCAGCGCCTGCCCCTGAAGATCAGTATTATCCCGAGGATGATCAGATCGTCGACCAGCCTTATGAGGTCCTTGATGATGATGATCCCTACAACATGGGATCAGACAGATATGGTGCACCCAAGACACAGAACAGATCCCCCGAGGAGCTGAGAAAGTCTGCTCCTGCACCTTCCCACATGCCCAGGAAAAAGGAAGAGGTGGAGCCTGATGATTCAGGTATAACCATCAATGCCAGGGAAAAGAACGATACAGGTTTTTCCACCACAGAGGGAAGGATCATCGACACAGGTACTACTTCCGGCAGGCCTTCCATCCACATGGAGTCCGCTGCTTCCAACCAGCCTTCGAGAAAAGCCTTCAGGGGACCTTATAAACCGGCTCCCGTTAATCTCCTGTCCAGGGAGGACAGATCCCAGAGCAAGGAGAGTTCCGCTGAACTCCGCGAAAAGGCAAAGGAACTGGAGTCTGCCATCCAGAGCTTCGGTATCACTACAAAAGTCGTTAATATAACCCACGGTCCTGCTATTACGAGATTTGAGCTCACCATCGACAGGGGAGTCAAGGTATCGCGTATCCTGAACCTTCAGGATGATATCGCACTGGCCATGGCGGCTGTATCTGTCAGGATCGAGGCACCTATACCCGGAAAGAGTGCCATCGGTATCGAGATCCCCAACAAGAAGACTACGGCAGTCAAGCTCAGGGGCCTTCTGGAGACTGATGCATTCCGTAAAGGACCTCCTCTGGAAGTACCTCTGGGAAGGGATATCCCCGGAAACGCCATCATGTGTAATATCGCAAAGATGCCACATCTCCTTATCGCAGGATCCACGGGTTCCGGTAAGTCTGTATGTATCAATACCATCCTTGCAAGTATCCTCTGTAAAGCTTCTCCCGACGATGTCAGGATGATCCTTATCGATCCCAAGGTTGTCGAGCTTTCCGTCTACAACGGTATTCCGCACCTTTATATGCCCGTTGTTACTGATCCCAAGAAGGCTGCAGGTGCTCTTAAGTGGGCAGTAGTCGAGATGGAGAAGAGATATAAGCTCTTCGCAGAAACTGGTGTAAGGGACCTTACCGGATATAACGAATACCTTAAGAGAAGAGGTGAGAAGGCTCTTCCCCTTGTCCTTATCGTTATCGACGAGCTGGCAGATCTTATGACCGTTGCAGCCAAGGATGTTGAGGATCAGATCGCAAGACTTGCCGCCATGGCAAGAGCTGCCGGCCTTCATCTTCTTATCGCTACACAGAGGCCTTCCGTCGATGTCATCACCGGCGTCATCAAGGCAAATGTCCCTTCCAGGATCGCCTTTGCAGTATCCTCCGGTGTGGACAGCCGTACTATCCTTGATTCCGTGGGAGCTGAGAAGCTCCTGGGTAAGGGAGATATGCTCTATGCTCCTCTGTCTGCGCCTAAGCCGGTCAGAGGCCAGGGAGCTTTCCTTTCAGATGATGAAGTTTCGTCCATCGTTGACTTCCTTAGGGGCAAGTACGGTCATATGTATGATGAGAGCGTTATCGCTGCTGTCGAGTCTGAAGCTAATGCAGGTGCCGGCGGCGGCGGAGCTTCCGCAGGCGGAGGGGACTCATCTGATTCTGATGATCTTCTGGAGCAGGCAGTGGATGTGGTCATCGATGCAGGAAATGCTTCCGTTTCCATCCTTCAGAGAAGGCTGGGTATCGGTTATCCCAGAGCTGCAAGACTTATAGATGAACTTGAAAAGAAGCATTATATCGGACCTTTCGAGGGAAGTAAGCCCAGAAAGGTGCTCATCACAAAGACCGACTGGCTTGAGATCAAGTCAAAAGGAGAATCCTGATGGTTCATGATGATCTTTACTACAAGGCTTATGACCTTGTGGAGGAACTTAAAGCATGTGATGTCAAGGTTGCTTTTGCAGAGAGCCTTACCGGCGGAATGATCTCCTCAAGGCTCGTGGATATCGAAGGTGCTTCAGAAGTCTTTAACGGATCTGTTGTCTCTTATACAAATGATGTAAAGAGGGATATCCTGGGAGTAAAGGCTGATACCATCGAAGCATATACTGAAGTTTCAGAAGAATGTGCAAAAGAGATGGCGCTCAATGTCAGGAATATGATGAAAGCCGATATCGCTGTCTCCGCTACAGGCTATGCCGGCGGCTATGACAACGCCAATGATTATCCTGATCCTGATGATGAAGACGATCTGACGGGAACAGTCTGGTTCGGTTTTTCCACTGAAGATGAGACATTTGCCGTTACCCAGTACTTTGTTGGTGCCAGGGATTCCGTAAGGCTCCAGGCAGTAGAATTTGCATTTAACCTGATCCTCGAGTATCTTAAGGAGAATTATGAGTAAGGATCAGAGTAATACAAAGAAGAAGGGCCTGAGCATGACCGTCGCCACACTCCTGGTGGTGATCGGTCTTATCTTTTCCAAGTGTTCAGGCTTCCTCAGGGATATATTCGTAAACATAAAGTTCAGTGATCCTGTCTACCGTGACAGTTTCACTCTTGCTTTTACCATCCCGGATCTTGTCTATAACCTTCTTATCGGCGGATCTATCCAGTCTGCCATTACGCCTTCGCTTTCCGCGGCGATCTCAAAAGGGGAGGAGGATAAGGGCTTCCGGGCCGTTAATATCTTTATCTCCGTTTTCTCCATGATACTTCTCGGTGTATGTATCCTGGGAGTTATCTTTGCTGAACCCATCTATCTTCTTTACGATGCGGGACATAACCATCCTGAGACAGTATATCTGGCAGCCATGGCTTCCAAGTGGCTTTTCCCCCAGATATTCTTCATGATGCTGGCGGCACTATGTATCGGTATCCTGAATGCATATAAAAGGTTCGGTTCCACGGCTTTCGGACCTACTGTCTATAATATCTTCGTGCTCCTTGCCATTATCTATTTTGCAGGAAACTCAGAGAGCATGCTTGTGAAGACCACCTGCGGCATCATGGGTGCTGCAGTCATCTATTTCCTTTTCCAGTTTACTGTGGGATTCGATAAGCTGAAGAAGTTCAGGTTTATATTCAAGCCTTCTGATCCTGATTTTAAGAGACTTGTAAGAAGAGCTCTCCCTATATTGTTCTCTGCTTCCATAGTCCAGATCAATATGGTCATCCTTAACGGATTTGCCAATTCCTTTCCTGAGGACGGCCACATATATGCACTCAGGAATGCTTCCACCACATGGCAGCTTCCTTATGGTATCTTCGCAGTTGCCATCGGTAACGTAATGCTCCCGTCCCTGGCTGCTCTTTACTCATCAAAGGAGTTCTCAAAAGCATCGGAACTCCTGTCCTCAAGGCTCAAGTCAGCGCTTTTCCTGACCATTCCTTCAGCAGGCTTTATGGTCATCATGAGTACTGATGTCATCAAGGCGATCTTCCAGTGGAAGTCCACTTATACAGATGCAGATGCAAAGAGGGCAGCCGTATTTCTTATCGGTTATTCCATTGCGATAATCACCCATACTGTCGTATTTATAATGAACCAGGCTTTCTATGCCATCGGTAAGACAAAGATCCCTCTGCTTTCAGCATGTGTTGGTCTTATTACTAATCCTCTGTTCTGTATCCTTTTCATAAGGATGGGAAGAGGACCGTTATCCCTTACACTGGCTTACTCCATAACAAGTATCATCCAGATGACCATACTCTGTGGCCTTTACTGCAAGGATAAAGAGCTGGCACCCAGGGGAATATTCAGGTTCCTTATAAAAGCCTTTGCTTCCGCACTTATTATGTGCGTTGCAGTCTATCTCGTGGACAGATCTGTTCCCGGAATGGGATCAAAGATAAAGCAGCTCCTTATAATCTCCGGCAAGGGAGTTATAGCTGTCATCGTATATTTCGGCCTGGCACTGCTCCTGCGCATGCCTGAAGCCACATACTGGATCTCAAGGGCAAGGGCTAAGATAAACAGGCGATGACCCAATAATGGGACTTTGTATCCGATTGTCGAAAATTGTATCCAATTGTATGCCAAAATCGATTGACAAAGATGTATCTTATAGATACAATGATTTCGAAATCAATCGAACAAATGTTCAAAAGCAATCAGTGCGGAGGTTAATACTATGGCTAAAGGTAAAGCGGGTAAGGGAAGTGTCCAGTCAGTTCCCGCAGGTAATTCAGACGAGAGAAAAAAAGCATTGGAAGCCGCAATGGCTCAGATAGAGAAGCAGTTTGGTAAAGGATCCGTCATGAGGATGGGAGATCAGGACGTTGTTGAGATCGAGACCATTCCCACGGGATCTATAGCTCTTGATATAGCTCTTGGTGTAGGCGGACTTCCCAGAGGAAGGATCATCGAGATCTACGGACCTGAAGCCTCAGGTAAGACTACGGTAGCACTCCACTGTATCGCAGAGGCCCAGAAGATGGGCGGAACATGTGCATTTATCGATGCAGAACATGCTCTTGATGCAGTCTATGCAGGTGCCATCGGAGTAGATGTTGATAATCTTCTCCTTTCACAGCCTGATACAGGTGAGCAGGCTCTGGAGATCACTGAGACCCTTGTCAGGAGCGGATGTATCGATGTTATCGTAATCGACTCCGTTGCCGCTCTTGTTCCCAAGGCTGAGATCGAAGGCGATATGGGTGATTCCCATGTAGGTCTTCAGGCAAGGCTCATGAGCCAGGCTCTCCGTAAGCTTGCAGGTATCGTATCCAAGTCCGGAACGATCTGCATCTTCATCAAC
>CACXGG010000256.1 GCA_902767145.1 Oscillospiraceae bacterium
GCCAGCTGTCCCGCAAGATACGGGTCCTCTGAGTAGCCCTCAAAGAACCTGCCGTTCCTGGGCTCACGAAGAAGGTTTACGTTGGGTGTTCCCAGAAGGCATCCGATCCTGTATCTCTGAGCTTCGTATCCTAGGGCTTCTCCGGTGCGCCTGATCACCTCAGGATCCCAGGTGGAACCCAGGACTATCCCGGGTGGGTAACATCCGGGAGATATCATATCATCCCCCGTAATGGCCTTCAGATCCTCTCTGATGTGGTCTCTAAGGCTCTTCTCATGTTCAGTCAGCTTATCATCCTCAAAGAACAGGCGGGCGGTATTATCGAGCTCTGTGGAGGTGTATCCGTTATCCTTGGCATATCCCGAATAAAGATCTGAAAAGAGCTGCTCGAAGTTTATGCCGGTACCGCCGTCCAGCATCATGATGCCGGGCACTCCTTTTCCGGGAACGCCCCTGGTCTTAAAAGAAGAGGCACCGCACAGGAGCGATGCCTTCTCTTCAACAGTCATTGAACTAATAAGGCCACTTATATCCATAGCCTTATTGTACAGTATTATTCCCGGTTTCGGGGGATTACTGCATTATAGCGAACTTGAGGGTGCACTTAACGGCGATCTTGCCGTCTACTGTAGCCTCAGCTTCACCTACTCCCACGGGTCCTCTGACCTGTGTGATCTTTGTCTCCAGCCTTACGGTATCTCCGGGAACGATCTGCTTTTTGAACTTGCAGTTATCAATACCTGCGAAGACAGCGATCTTGCCCTTGAACTCCTCCTGGGAAAGGATGGCGACAGCGCCTGCCTGGGCGAGAGCTTCGACCATGAGAACTCCGGGAGTAATGGGATACTCGGGAAAATGTCCTCTGAAGAAAGACTCATCGTAAGTGATGTTCTTATATGCGATACAGTACTGACCGGGCTCATAGTCCTCAACCTTGTCGATGAGAAGGAAGGGATGTCTGTGGGGGATGATCTCCATTATGCCCTTGATATCCAGTGAATTAGCCATAGAAAAGGTCTCCTTTGCTTTTAAGCTTCGTATTTCTTAAGAAGAAGTGTAGCATTATGTCCGCCGAATCCCAAGGAATTGCTCATGGCGTAATTGATATCCAGGGAACGTCCGGATCCCATGGTGTAATCGAGATCACACTCGTCGTCAGGCTCTTTAAGACCTGATGTAACATGGATAAAGGAATCCAGGATGGACTTAACGCACACGATGAACTCTACGCCGCCGGCACCACCGAGAAGGTGTCCGATCATGGACTTTGTGGAGTTGATGGCAACCTTCTTAGCAGCATCGCCGAAGGCATACTTGATAGCCCTGGTCTCGAAAAGATCGTTGTGGTGTGTGGAAGTACCGTGTGCATTTATATACTCCACCTGGTCAGGTGTGATACCTGCCTCCTTCATGGCGATCTTCATTGCCTCGCCGGCACCTGATCCGTCCTCTGCGGGGGATGTGATATGGAATGCATCGTTCGTTGCACCGTAACCTACAACCTCAGCGTAGATATGTGCGCCCCTTGCCTTTGCGTGCTCAAGTTCCTCCAGGACTACAACGCCTGCACCCTCACCGATGACGAAACCGTCGCGGTTCTTATCGAAGGGTCTGGAACATGTGGCGGGATCTGTATTTGTGGAAAGGGCTGTCATGTTTGTAAAGCCCTGTACGCCCAGGGGACAGATAGCTGCCTCTGCACCGCCGCAGACCATGACATCGGCATCATCATACTTGATGGCCTTGAAGGCATCGCCGATGGAGTGGGAACCTGAAGCGCAGGCTGTAACGATAGCCACGTTCTTTCCCTTCATTCCGTACTGCATCGCGATATTGGCAGAAGCCATATTTGCGATCATAACAGGGATATAGAGAGGGCTGACCTTCTTGCCTTCCATGAGCTTCTGGTGCTCCCTTTCGTTGGCCTGCATGGAGCCGATACCGGAGCTTACGATAACGCCGACTCTGTAGGGATCTTCAGCGCTCATATCCAGAGCTGAATCCTCCACTGCCTCCTTGGCTGCGACAGATGCGAACTGGGTGAATCTCTCCATCCTCTTTGCGGCCTTGAAGTCCATATATTCCGTGGGATCGAAATCCTTGATCTCGCCGGCCATCTTTGCCTTATACTCAGAAGCATCAAATGCCGAGATCTCGGAAAAACCTCTCTTCTCTTCCTTAAGGCCCTGCCAGAAGGACTCAACGTCCTTTCCGATAGGTGTGACTGCTCCCATTCCCGTTACTACTACTCTTCTGGGTTCCATTCTCTGTTCTCCGATCGATTATTTTTCCTTAGCTGATCACATGTGCATTCCGCCGTCTACGGAAAGGACCTGACCAGTGATATAGGAAGCCTCGTCAGATACGAGGAATCCAACTGCATTTGCTATATCCTCAACTTCACCGTAACGCTTGAGGGGGATACCCTGAAGCATCTGCTCCTTGACCTTGTCAGGAAGCTGGTCTGTCATTGCTGTCCTTACGAATCCGGGAGCGATGGCATTACATGTGATGTTCTTTCCTGCATATTCCCTTGCGGCACTCTTTGTGATGCCGATAACGCCTGCCTTACTTGCGGAGTAGTTTACCTGGCATGCATTTCCCTCGATACCTACGATGGAGGAGATGGACACGATGCGACCGTACTTCTGCTTGCTCATTACAGGAACTACTTCACGGAAGAAGTTATATGTACCCTTGAGGTTGACCTTGATGAC
>CACXGG010000257.1 GCA_902767145.1 Oscillospiraceae bacterium
AAACCTCCGCCAGCACCCGGTGGCCTTCAGGGGAAAGATGTTCATCATCAGCTGAGTCTGCAGATACATAATCAGAAGCTGCCACAAAAGACGCTCCATGGGAGGATGCCACAGACGAGTATTCGTATTTCAGGGACTGGGACAAAGATACAGATGATCTGGAAAAATCCGGATCCTTCTCCTCCCTCCATACATCAGATCCCAGGAAGATGGGAGAGACAACGAGTATAGACGAAGATGGGATATATCTTTCCAGCTCAGAGAGGCATAAGGACAGCCCCTGCCCTATAAGGGACGGAGAAGCCCCATAAACAGGCTTACAGTCATTTGTCCCCAGCATTATCACAGCACCGTCAAAAGGCCCGTGGGAAGAAAGATAGGAACGGAGGTAAGACAGTCCGTTTAGTCCCGGGCGGAAGGGATCATCGAAAAAAGTAGTCCTTCCGCACAGTCCCTCCTCCTCTATGGAAAGATCAGAGCGCACCTGGCCGAGAAGTCCCGTCCATCTTACAGAAGACGGATAACGCTCCCTGGGCGAAGACCCGGGAACCAGTCCCCAGGTGTTTGAATCACCAAATGCCAGGATCTTTTTCATGGCCGCTCCTTTCTATTACCTACTTTTCCTATAGGCTTTAAGGGTATCATATAAACAGAACAAAATCAAGCATTTCTCGAAATTACTATATTATCTATTGACTTGGTAGGTTATATATCGTAAGATAACAAAAATTTACTTTCAGGAGGTGCCCCATGTCTTTTCTGAAAACAATTGAAGAATATCTTCGGAGGGGCGAGACATCTTCCAAAGATCTTGGACTTGAGATCGAACACTTTATACTGGATAAGAACGGAGACCAGATCCCTTTTGATGTGATCTCTCCCCTCATCCTTGAGATAGGAAATAAACTTAATGCAAAGATCCACTATATGGACGGCTATCCTGTAGGCTACTACACAGGTAAGTATTCCACCAGCCTTGAACCCTCCTGTCAGTTTGAGATCAGCATCGATCCCTTTAACGATCTGGATACCATAAAGGAAATATACGAAGACTTCAGAAACACCTGGGATCCTGTTTTCGAAAAGCTGGGATACAGATTCGAGACTAAAGGCAATCTTCCCAAGGTAGAAAGCGGCGAGATCACCCCGGACCAGATCCCTCTCTCCCCCAAGAAGAGATACAAGTATATGGACAGATTCTTCCAGACCAGCGGAAGATACGGCCGCTACATGATGCGCGCCTCCGCCTCTGCCCAGGTATCTATCGACTACAGAAGCGAAGAAGATATGGCCAGAAAGCTGAGAGTCTTATCCAAGATCTCCCCTGTCCTTGCCATCGCTATGGAGAACAAGACAGATGAGGACGCCACATTTACAGGCAAAAAGCATCTTCTCAGGATCCAGGAGTGGGACGACCTTGACCCCTCCAGGACCGGCTTCATAAAAGGATCAATAGAAGAAGGCTTCACCTACAAAAAAGCTGCAGAACAGATCTACACCACTCCCCTTATCCTTCTTACAGACGAGGGTGAGACAACTGAAGTCAGAGAAAAGACTGCCAAAGATCTGATAGAAAACGGCACCATCAAGGAGGACGAACTGACAGAGGACCGAAAAGTCAGACTTTCGGAACACTTCATTTCCATGGGCTTCTTCCACTTACGCGTGAAGAAATATATCGAAGTCAGGATCGCCGACAGCGTCAACATTAACAAGGCCTTAGGCTATGTGGCTCTTCTCAAGGGCCTCATATATAACGATGAGAACTTAAGCAGTCTGGATCAGGAACTTATATCCATAACAAACGCAAAGACTATCCAGGCCGCCTTCGATGCCATCAAGGCCGACGGACTAAAAGCAAATATCTACTATGGCAGAACGGCCAAAGATTGGTTAGAATATCTGCTGGAAAAATCAGAAAAGGCATTATCTGCCAAAGACAAGGAGTATCTTAAGAATGTGCGAACTTCTGGGGATAACATCGAGGGACAAGCTTTACGCCAATGACCTCCTCACAGAATTCTTCGGACACAGTGACCAGCAGCCCGACGGCTGGGGTCTGGCCATCCTTGACAGCGCAGAAAAAGAGATACACAAAGAACCAATAACAGCCGCCAGAAGCAGAAGACTTAAGGAAATACTCAGTAACAAGATCTATACCGGCAGGACCATCGCCCACATCAGAAAAGCCACCATCGGCAGCATCGATGAGTACAACACCCACCCTTTCAGAGGTCAGGACATAACCGGCAGGACCTGGACCCTTGTACACAACGGCACCATCTTCGAGGCCAGCCAGCTCCATAAGTACGTCTACTACCAGCAGGGCTTCACCGACAGCGAAAGGATCCTCCTTTACATAATCGATAAAGTCAACAAGTACATTAACCTGGACGCGGACCTGACCGACGTAAACATCAGGATCTCCCTAATCGAAAAGCTGATCCTGGACATCGTCCCAGGCAACAAACTGAACCTTCTTATCGACGACGGCGAGCACCTCTACGTCCACAAAAACGAAGCAGGCACCCTCTTCACCAACGAAGAAGACGGCCGCACCATCCTCTCCACCAAGCCCTTATCCAAAGGCAGCTGGAATGAACTGCCCGAAAACAGGCTCATAGTCTACAAAGACGGAGATGTTATCTACGAAGGCAAAAGACACGACCACTCCTACTCTCACGACGAGGAGCGCATGAAGCACCTCTACATGGAGTACGCCGGCCTTTAAAGAAACGACTCTCCCAAAGCCTTCATATCATCTGTTAAGACTGCGAAGACAATAGAGATATCATTAGAAGCAAGAAAATCCTTACAGGCAGATATAGCCACTTCCCAGGCCTCAGGCACAGGATAACCATAGATCCCGGAAGAGATCAGAGGAAAAGCAATAGACTTACATCCGTTCTCCACAGCAAGAGCCAAAGACGAGGCATAAGCTCCGTACAACTGATCCCTCTCACCAAAAGAACCACCGTTCCATATGGGGCCAACAGCGTGGATAACATAAGAAGCCGGAAGGGCAAATCCGGGAGTAATAACAGCAGATCCTGTCTTACATCCTCCGATCTTCCTGCAGGCAGCAGTAAGCTCATCATAACCTGCAGCACGGAAGATGGCGCCGCATACTCCACCTCCGGCCCGAAGCCCGTCATTAGCCGCATTTACAACAGCATCAACAGAGAGCTTAGTTATATCGATCTTCTGAATAGTTATATTTCCCATCACTTATAATCGTCCACATCAAACTTTCTGTCCTGGAAATAGAAGTCCCTGTCCTCCTCGGTGATCTCTCTGAAGACACGGCAGGGATTTCCAAAGGCTATGACATTATCAGGAAGTGACTTTGTCACCACTGATCCTGCTCCGATGACCACATTATTTCCGATGGTGACTCCCGGCATGATGCAGGTGTTTCCGCCGATCCAGACATTGTCGCCAATGGTAACGTCTATTCCATACTCATAGCCTGAGTTACGGGAATCCGGATGCACAGGATGGCCTGCAGTATAGATGGAAACATTAGGCGCGATCTGGGCATTATCCCCAATGGTGACCTTTCCCACATCGAGGACAACTAAGTTATAGTTAGCAAAGAAATTCTCACCCACAAAGATGTTATAACCGTAGTCGCAGTGAAAGGGCGACTCGATGTTGATATTATCATCACCGCAGCTGCCCAGCAGGGACTTAAGTATCTCCCTCTTACGTTCCACCTGCTCCGGAGGTGTGTTATTGAATTCGAAGATCTTCTTTTTGCAGGCCATGCGCTC
>CACXGG010000258.1 GCA_902767145.1 Oscillospiraceae bacterium
AGATTGATGGCAACTGCACCGATGACGATCATATGGTCGGGAGATCCCAGATCGGAGATGGGTCCGAACTTGACCCCCTGCAGGAGCTTCAGTGACGACAGCATCCTGTAGGCTGCGATAAAGAAAGGTATCTCCAGCAGAAGCGAAAGAGATCCCTTAAGGGCATCCGTGGGCCTGTAGTTATTTTCGCGGTAGAAGGCCTGGAGCATCATGAAACGCTCGTCGCCCTTAAACGTGTCCCTGATCCTTTTCTGCCAGGGACCTATCCTCTCTTCCGTCCTGCGCTCTTCCTCCTGCATGGCGTCCGCCCTTCTGTACAGGGGGAGCACCAGGAAGTTCATGGCAAGGCTCAGGGCGATGATGGCAAGACCGGGGGTGGGAAGGATCCTGTCGGCAATGGCAAATATGACTTCAAACAGAAGCTCCAGCGGTCTTATTATGAGCAGATAGAGCGCCGTCAAGATGAACATGATCAGTAATTACCAAGATACTCCCAGTTTGCCTCGTCGAAGATATTATCCTTAACGCTGTACCAGTCACCTGCATGGAACTGGGTACCGTTATTAGTAAGAACGGAGAACTCATGGGAGATTATTACGTGAAGCTCTTCGTTATACTTATCGTCGTTATTGATGGGATTTCCCGTGAAGGGATTTACGGGATCCGTGAAGAGATCAGCTGTTGCGATGGTGGGTACATCGGCATTTGTCATGAACTCGTCGGAGACCGTGAAGCCCTCAGCATCAAAATCCTTTACCAGGAGAAGGGGATTAACGAATTCCACATCCAGGTTACCGTCAAAGAAGAGCATATCGTCGAACTGGGCGATATCCCTTCCGTGGTCGGATACGATGATGATCCTGGTGTTGTCGTATACTCCCTGCTCCCTTAAGTAGTCGAACCACTGGCCCAGCTTCAGGAGAGCCGCCATATTCATCTCATAGTGCATGATCTGGTTCTCGTTATCCATATGCATGACCCTGCCGTCGATATTAAATCTGGTGTCAGGGTCTGTGTAATATGCAGAGTTATCCACCGCGGGAAGGGGCACGTAATCAGGCTCCTGGAGCATCTGGGGCTCGTGGGTGGAATCATTTGTGAACAGAAGGAGAGTATTTGTCTGGTCATCAGTAACCTCAGTGATCTCCTCCATGTGTTCCAGGACAGTATAGGCGTTCATGTAGTCGAACCTGTACCCCTCTGCCTGTGTGGAACTGTAGATGGTCTGGGATGTGGAGACATTTACGCCTGCACCGTCGTTGATGTGGATGCCTGCAGCCAGATCCGCATCATTATAAAGACCGTTGTTATAGATAGTTCCCGATACAGTAAGGGGCACTACCTTCATGAGGCCGTAGAGGAAGAAGTCCCTCTGCCTGTTGAGCTGAAGCTCCCTGTTGACCAGCTCGTAATTCTCATTGAACTTACCGCTGGTGATATATGCATTTATATCAGGATAGTCATTATAGATACGAAGGTCGGGAGTCCATCTGTATCCTGCATAGGAAGGATCGCAGACAGTTACTTCATAACCGTTGGAATCGAAGAGCACGGGCATCATGAGAAGTGCCTCGTTGTGCTTATCTGCCAGGAGCTCGTCAGATCTGGCATTGAGGTTCTCAGGTGTATATTCATAACCTCCGTAGATGGCAGGGACACCGAAGTTTGTATATCCGCCGAAGGAGACCGTGTTGGGATAGTATGTAAATCCGTCGAAGGCCTCCATGAGCTCCGGTTTTTCGTCTAATATATAAGGGATCTGGGCACCGAGAGCCCTGTCGAGCATGATGACGATGACGTTCTTTCCCTCTGTGGAAAGAGGAAGGACTACACTGTCATCCTGATCCTTGGCATATCCGCACTCCACATATTCCCTGGTGGTCTTGCTTATATTCTTTATGGCCATGGCAGAGACAGTAAGGACTGCGATGAGAAGGATAAATACCGGGACCTTCTTAAACTTCTTCATGACTATGAAGAAAGCTACCGCCACCACAAGGAGCACCGTGATATTTATGAGCTGCTGTCTGATGGTAAATACGGGAGTCTCGTCAAACTGAAGGGCTGTGGAAAGAGTTCCCCTGTCAGTTCCGAAGAACATATAGTTCACGAAGAAGATGCCTGACAGGATCCAGGAGACGAGTCCCATGATCCTCTTGCCCTGGTCATTTGCCAGGAGATAGAAGAATCCGAACCAGATAACGAAGGTTCCTGCGGCACAAAGTCCCGAATAAAGAAGATATGTATTGGGATTAAAGTACAGGACTGAATCAACAAACTCATCCGGAGATGAAGCCAGCACTGCTGAAGGGGCCAGGACACCGGTGAGGATGGATATAAATACAGCACCCAGGAAGAAGGTCCTCTTCTCCTCTGTGGAGATGGGATCTGCCTTGACCCTGGGAAGCCTGTTTCCGAAGAAATAGAGAAGGACAGGCACGAAAAGAAGAAGTCCGAAAGCCACCATAAGGATAGCCCTGTGCCTGAACATAAGGCCGAGATGCGTAGCTGTGTATCCAAGTTCTGCAAGTCCGGCAACGGCAGCCAGTACAGACAGTACCAGCTTAGGGTTCTTAAGCTTATAGAAGATGTTCTTCACAAGAGAGAACAGGTTGTTCAGGGTCCAGTAGAAAACAAGTCCTGCCGGTGAATTATAAAGGAA
>CACXGG010000259.1 GCA_902767145.1 Oscillospiraceae bacterium
GAGGGAGCTGGGCTTATCGTCTATATAATTGAGCTCGCAGTAGAGCTCGTCAGAGATGACGATGATCTCAGGATGCCTCATCAGCACATCACGGATACCCTTCAGTTCCTCCATGGTCATGACTGCACCTGTGGGATTGCTGGGGAAACCCATGATGAGCATCTTTGTCTTATCAGTAATGGCAGCCTCAAGATCCTCCGGCCTTAACTTGAAGTCATCTTCCCTTCTGGTGCTGATGACAACGGGAACACCGTGAGCGAACATAACTGCTGCCTTATAAGCTACGAAACAGGGCTCTACGATGATGACCTCATCACCGGGATTGATAAGAGCTCTTGCAGCCAGGTCCAGACCCTCCGATCCGCCTACAGTGATAAGCACATCACCATTGGGATCGTAGTCTACGCCATATCTTCTGGAAATATAATCAGTTATAGCCTTTTTGGACTTCTGATATCCGGCATTGGGAGAATAGTGGGTATATCCGTCGATAAGGGAATTGATACCTGCCTCCCTGATGCTCCAGGGTGTAACAAAATCCGGCTCTCCTATAGACAGGGAAATGACTTCCTTCATCTCGGAAGCCAGATCAAAGAACTTTCTGATAGCGGAAGGCGGTACTGCCTTGACGACTTCCGATATCTTATCTTCGTAATTTATGCTCATAATACGATAGCCTGCCTGTCATCATTCTTTTCGTGATCGAACCTGATGCCGTTATCCTTGTACTTCTTAAGGATAAAGTGTGTTGCTGTGGAAAGGACACCCTCGAGAGGTGCTACCTTGTTATATACGAAGCTTGCGATATCCTTCAGGTTATCGTCTTCGTAGATAAGCATCAGATCGAATCCGCCGGACATAAGGTAGCATGCCGTTACCTTATCGTACTGGCTCAGGATCTCTGAAAGATGGTCAAATCCCTGATTCCTTACAGGTGTGACGCGTACTTCGATCATTGCAGTAACGTGATCGGGGTATGTCTTCTCCCAGTTGATCTGCGTTGTATAACCGAGGATGATCTTCTCCTCAGTAAGTCTGTCGATCTCCGCCTTTACTTCCGCGGCATCCGCCCCGAGCATAACGGCGATCTCGTCAGGTGTAAGCCTGGCATTCTTTTCGATGATATGAAGCAGTTCAATATGGTCGACCATGAATCTTTCCTCCGATCCGGTTCTTTAACTTGTAGATTTTAGCATATAAATAAGATATTTCAAAAAATCAGGCGAATCTGTAACCACAGGCGTGGCAGGCCATCTCACCCGCCCTGATAACGGGGCTTGTGAACTCCGGGATATTGACGGCATTGGGATACATCTGTGCCTCGAGACAGATACCTGAATATGCGGTATAAGGCTTGTCGCCCTTCTGGTCGAAGCCACCCAGATGGTTGCCGCAGTAGATCTGGATACCGGGCATATCAGTAAGGGTCTCCATCACTCTGCTGCCACTCTCATTGGTAAGCTTTGCGACTACAGTGAACTTGCCCTCCTCAGAATCTACGCAGAAGTTGGAATCCAGGCCCTTGCAGTCCTTGATCTGGGGATCTTCAGAGATGATAGCCTTCTCCACCCTGTCACCTGTTGTAAAGTCAAAGTCAGTACCCTTAACATCGATATAGGAACCATCAGGTGTGTTATAGGGATCCTTATGGGTAACCTTATCTGCATAGACAGTAAGGATGTGATCCTTTATACTGCCGGCATCGTGGCCGTCAAGATTGAAATAAGCGTGGTTAGTAGGCGCAAAGATAGTAGCCTTGTCACTCTTTCCCTTGTAAAGGATAAGGAGCGTCTTATCCTTTAGCCATGCATAGAGGACCTCTGTCTCCAGATTTCCGGGGAAACCGCAGGCTCCGTCAGGTGATGTATAGGAAAGAAGGAGTGCCTCACCAAAGGGACGCTCTATACCGAAGATATCGGACTTCTTGATAAACTCCTCAGCATCGAGCTCGTTGAGGACCTTTCCCTCCCAGAAAACATTCTGGTAACCGGGATTTCCGCTGTGAAGATTGTTGGGGCCGTCATTTACGGGAGCCGTATATTCAACACCATCGATGGTATACTTAGCTCCGGCGATCCTGTTGGCGGATCTTCCGACTACGGAACCGTGGTTGGCATCGTTTGTCATGTACTCATCAAGGCCCTTACAGCCCAGCATGATATCGGCTTTATTTCCATCCTTGTCGGGAACGATAAGTGACTCGATAAGAGCACCGTAGTTAAGGATGGTGGCGGAAAGGCCTGCAGGTCCCTCCAGTTCGTATTTAAAAGAGATGCCGTCGTACTTGGCGGGGTCCTTCTGAGACAGATACTTTGTGATCTTCATGTTTATATACTCCCTTCAGTATTATTCGTCTGCCGATACGGCAGGTTCAAATTCCATATTTTCGTTCTCCAGTTCCCTGGAGCGGACAGCTTCATTTGCAAGTTCTATGAGCTTCTCCTGGCTGTCGAGCTTTATCTTACCACGAAGGTCCAGCTTGTGATAAGTTCCGTCCTCGCTGAGATAATGAGCCCTGATGGTATCGTTAAGCTCAACTTCCAGCACCTCCATGACACGCCTTCTGCAGTCGGGATCCTCCACCGGGAACATAAGCTCCACCCTTCTGTCCAGGTTTCTGGGCATCCAGTCAGCGGAAGCGAGGTAGATATCCTCATAGCCTTCGTTATAGAAATAGAATATCCTGGAATGCTCCAGGAACCTTCCTGTGATGGACCTTACAGTGATATTGGAACTCATTCCGGGAACACCTGCACGGAGGCAGCAGATACCTCTTACGATAAGGTCGATCTTTACTCCGGCCTCGGAAGCCTTATAGAGTTCTCTTATGACAGTTCCGTCAACCAGTGAATTGATCTTGGCGATTATCCTGGCCTCCTTGCCGTTAAGGGCATTCTCGGCCTCCCTCCTGATCTTGGCTACGAAATAATCCTTGAGCCAGATGGGAGCAGGAATAAGCCTGTTCCACGTTCTGGGAATGGAGAAACCGGACAGCATGTTGAAGAACTCGGAAGCATCCTCACCGAAGGTCTCGGAAGCTGTGAACATTCCCATGTCCGTATAGATCTTTGCGGTTATATCGTTATAGTTACCCGTTGCCAGGTGGAGATATCTTCTGATACCGTCCTCTTCCTTCCTTACGACAAGGGTGATCTTACTGTGTGTCTTAAGTCCTACGAGGCCGTAGATAACATGGCAGCCTGCATTCTCAAGCACCTTGGCCCAGTTGATGTTGTTCTGCTCATCGAACCTTGCCTTGAGCTCAACAAGGACCATGACCTGCTTACCGTTCCTGGCAGCCTCGAGAAGTGATGAGATAATGGGAGACTGGGGGGATACCCTGTAAAGCGTCTGCTTGATGGCAAGGACGTTGGGATCCGTGGCAGCCTGTCTTACGAACTCCAGTACAGGCTCAAAGCTCTCATAGGGATGATGGACTATCCTGTCCTTCTCCCTGATCTGGTCGAAGATATTATCGTATGTACCGTCGAACATAGCTGCAGAAGCAGGTGTATGTGCGGGATAACGAAGTGACTTGAAGCCGTCCTTGCCCAGGGCTGAATTGATCTTGGACAGGAAAGTAAGATCGATGGGACCGTTGACGCAAAAGATATCCTTCTTCTTTATGGAAAGCTCCCCTGTGATGAAATCAAGAAGGTCGCTGTCTATATCATCCTCCACCTCGAGCCTTATTATCTCACCGTATCTTCTCTTTCTTACCTGCTCCTCGATCTCCTTGAGAAGGTCCTCAGCCTCATCCTCATCGATATCAAGGTCAGCGTTTCTCATGACCCTGTAGCATCCGGAAGCGAGGACGGTCTGGCCGTCAAAGAGCATATCGAGGTTAGCCTTGATGATCTGCTCTATGGGCACGAAAAAGAACTCCCCGTCTCCCTTGATCATATAGACCCTGGGGACTACATTGGGGATCTGTAATGTAGCATAGTTCACGCTTTCATCCTCGTCCTTCCTGTTGGGCAGGAGAAGGCTTCCCTCACCGTCCAGCATGACGCACATATTGAGCATCCTGTTATAGATAAGGGGGAAAGGCCTGGAGGAATCCACAGCCATGGGCGTGATTATGGGATAAAGGACATTGGCGAAATAAGTATCCGCATCCTTTTTGTGGTCTTCTGAAAGGTCCTCATAGTTACAGAGGTTTATCTTCTCCTGGCGAAGGGCCGGAACAAGGGACCTGTTATATGTGGAGTACATGAGAGCCATGGAGCTCCTTGTCTTGATATCGATGTTCAGGAGCTGCTCGGATACTGTCATACCTGCGATATCCTTCTCCTCGAAGTTGACGCTCTCCATATCCCTCAGGGAAGCGACCCTGACGATGTAGAACTCATCCAGGTTTGATGCGGTGATGGAAAGGAAATTGAGCCTTTCAAGAAGAGGGTTCTTTGTATCCCTTGCCTCGTGGAGGATCCTGTCATTGAACTCAAGCCAGCTGAGTTCCCTGTTAAAGAACCTGGTATCCTTATCAACGGTCTTCGCCTTGGGGGCAGAGACCTTCTTGGCAGTCTTTTTCGAGGACTTGCCTGCTGACTGTTTCTTGCTCTTCTTTGCTTTTTCGGCCATTATACCTGTCTCCTGAACCTGATCTGAGGTTTGACTCCGATAACTTCCTCAAAGAGCTTGCTCCTGTGTTCGAAGGACCACTCCTCAAAGGACATATCGGCAGTAACTTCGCAGGAGATATGGAGCTTGTCCTGATGAAGTGTAACGGACATATCCTTTATCTTCTGC